>JASHQK010000614.1 GCA_030039195.1 Candidatus Sulfotelmatobacter sp. | reverse complement strand
GAGAGTAGCCGCCAAGATGACGGCGCTACCCCGAGGGTGACGGTGGAAACGCCGCCGCCTCCCGCGCTACAAAGCGCATTGGAAAGGAAACGGCCTGCCGGGGCAGTTCCCGCCTGTGCGTCCTTTCCGTGAGATTAGTCGACCGTGCTTCTGACCGACAAATTCGGCCGCGCCATCACTGATCTGCGGATCTCCATCACCGACCGCTGCAACTACAAGTGTGTCTATTGCCGCACCGGCAATGAAGGCGCGCTGTACGGCGATCTTCCATTCGAAGACTATCTGCGGATGGCGCGCGTGCTGGTCGGCATGGGGATCACGAAAGTTCGCCTGACCGGCGGCGAACCCCTCCTGCGCAGGGGCGTGGTCGAGTTCGTGCGGAAGTTGTCGAAAATTCCCGCTTTAACCGCAAAAAGCGCGTTTAGGATGGGAAACCCTGGCGTCGACGACAATGGAGCTCCGGCCGCCCCCGTCCGGGGAAACTCGTGGGCGGACGAGGGCGACCGTCCCTCCACTCCCGAAGCAACTCTTGATATTGCGCTGACCACCAACGGCCACCTCCTCGCCGATATCGCGCAAGAATTGAAAGACGCCGGGCTCAGCCGGGTTACGGTTTCCATGGATGCGGTCGATCCCGACCGCTTCGCCCGCATCACGCGCGTCTCGAACGGATTCGATCAGGTGCTCGCCGGTATTCGTGCGGCCAGGCGCGTGGGTCTCGGACCGGTGAAAGTCAACTGCGTGCTCATGCGCGGATTTAACGAAGATCAGATCATCCCCTTCGGCATGTTCGCTCGCGAAGAAGACGTCATCGTGCGATTCATCGAGTTCATGCCGCTGGAGGAAGATCGCCTGTGGTCGCGCGCGACAGTTGTCACGCTCGATGAGATTGTGGCGCGCATGGCGGAGTACCGGCCGCTCGTCGAAATTCGGCACGCGCGCTCGGAGACGGCACGGCGTTATAGATTCGATGATGGCGTCGGCGAAATTGGAATCATCGCGCCGGTATCGCATCCATTTTGCGGGCACTGCAGCCGCATTCGCATCACGAGCGACGGCAAAATTCGCACCTGCCTGTTTTCCGTCTGGGATCACGACCTGCACGCGCAGATGCGGCGCGGCGCGAGCGACGAAGAACTGGCGGATTGGATCCGCGGCGTGGTCATGAAAAAGGAAGAGCGCCATCACATTGGCGAGCCGGATTTCGTGCCCGCATCGCGGACCATGGTGCACATCGGCGGGTAGTGCTCAAGCTAAGATAATTGTGTGCGACGCGTGCTCCAACTTCTGCTCGCCCTCATCGCAGCCCAGGGAATCCTCATGGGGCAGTCATTGTCTGGTAGCCGGACCAACTATCTCGGCTTCGACCGCAACAAATATCCCGGCGATGCGAATCTCCAAGCGCTGCGGAATACTTTTTCCTACGCGGGATACTGGCTGAATAATCCTCCCGGAGAAAATTCGAACTCTTGGGCTGGACATCGCGCGGCGGTCGAGGCAGCGGGATTCGGTTTCCTTGTGCTCTTCAACGGGCGCTTCTACGCTGAGTTGAAGTCCGTCGCGAACGCGGCGCGGATGGGCAACGCGGACGCGGCCAACGCAGTCGCAGCCGCCCGGCGCGAGGGATTTCCCTCCGCCACGATCATCTTTCTCGATCAGGAGCAGGGCGGCCGCATGCTGCCCGAACAGAGAGCTTACATTTATTCCTGGGTCGACGGCGTCACCGCGGCGGGATTCCGCGCGGGGGTGTATTGCTCGGGGATTCCGGCGAAGGATGACGAAAATGTGGTGACAGCAGAGGATATTCGCGAGCATGCGGCAGATTCCGTTCCTGAAGCCGCGCGCGGGGGCTTGCGAGCCACACGCGAGATCGTTTTCTGGGCGATCAACGATGCCTGCCCGCCGGCGCCCGGATGCGCCTTCCCCGAACATCCGCCTAGTCCGGCGAAGAGCGGAATTTCCTTTGCCGAAGTCTGGCAGTTCGCGCAGTCTCCGCGCCGCAAAGACGTCGCCGCACACTGCACCAACTACAACCCCAATGGAAGCTGCTATCCGCCGGGAATTCCGCAAAGCGAGAATTTGTACGTAGATGTGGATTCCGCCACGTCTGCCGATCCTTCGCACGGAAGAATCCATCCCTGACTCACACAGCGCCGGTACACAGAGCCATAGAGCGCTGCCATCCTCGCTTCCTTCATCCCAGAGAACATTTACATCCCTTGACGAAACCTGCACAGTATTTACGTTTGGGCTGAGTCTATTTAATTTGGAGGGACATTATGACGAGGGTCAAAAAATCATATGTGGCTCTGATCGCAGTTGTGTTGCTGGAAGCGGCGGCAATGGCTGCCGTGAAACCAACTCCCGCGCCGGCCGCGCCAATACCCGGGCAGATTCTGATTGCGAAAAAAATATTCATCAGCAATTCGGGCGGCGACGAACGCTGGTTTGAAGATCCTGTGTTTACCGGCGGGGTCGATCGCACCTACAACGAGTTCTACGCGGCCATGAAAACGTGGGGGAAATACGAACTCGTCGGCAGTCCTGCGGAAGCGGATCTGATTTTCGAGATCGGGATTAGCGCGCCGGGAATTTCCGGAGCCGGGTCTGAGGGCGACACGCTCGCCCAGAAACCCTACGATCCGCAGTTTCGCCTAGCGATTCGCGATCCCAAGACGAACGCGCTCCTGTGGGCATTCACCGAGCACGTGCAGTGGGCGATTCTGCAGGGGAATCGCGACAAAAATTTCGAAGCCACGCTGAACAAGATTGTTGGCGACGTGCAGGCGCTGGTTGGGCAGCCGACGGTGATACCAACAAGCACGAATCCTTGATGTTCGCCAAGCTTTCGCGCTAAAACTCGCGATTTCGCAGCGTGGTGGACGCAAATTCGCCAAACCACCAGGTCACGAAGGAACACGAAGCCCGTAACCGCCGGTTTCCTTCGTGTGCCTTGGCGCCCGTTGCGGTGAATTCAGGACACTACCCGGCGGAGGAACCTCCGCCAGGAGAATGCGGTAAAATACTATTAATCCCGATATGTCAGACCGCACGTTCACCCTGGATGAAGCGCAATCGCTGCTGCCGGTGCTCGAGTCGCTTCTGCGCACCGCGATCCACGGCAAGAAAGTCATGGACGAAGTCGAAGCCGAAATGCAGGCCCTCAATCACCGCATTTTTCTGAACGGCGGCACTCATCTCGACGTCGTTTCTGTCGCGCGCCGTAAGGCCGAACGAGCCAAGGCCGAGCAGCGCGCCAAAGACGCGCTCGCCGAGATCGATTCCATCGGAGTGCAGGTGAAAGATCTCGATATCGGGTTGCTCGATTTCCCCTGCGAGGTTGACGGGAAAATCATCCTGTTGTGCTGGAAGCTGGGGGAAAAATCGATCACCCACTGGCACGGCACCACTGAAGGATTCGCCGGCCGCAAGCCCGTCGACGAGCGCATCGCCCGAGCAAGAAGGGCGAATTAACCGCCAGGCCTTCACTAGCAGACTTGTCCCAGCTGCGAAGCAGCAAAATAATGCAGCCCACGGCCTAAGCCGTGGTTGATCACGTGCAACGAATCAGCCTCGAAAGCGGCGAAAGAGTTTAACTTTCCACCCCCCCATGCACCTCTGACTCCCGCTCGTCCTTTTTTCAGCAACATACTTCCGCAACCGGTGTTAACAAGGAAGGAACGCAGTCAGCTCGCGCACGCACCTTTGCGTCAAAATCAAGCTGCACGCTTGCGCGTGAATTCTTGGAGTTGGAAGGATACAAGGGGCCCGTTTATGAATCGGAATCGCATTAGTGGACGCAAGATCTTTAGCTGGATCGGATTGCCAATCATGTTGTTGGCCTTTTCCGCGGCGTCGTTCGGGCAGATCGCGGTAGGAATTTCGGTCCGCATCGGACCGCCGGAGCTGCCCGTCTACGCACAGCCGCTTTGTCCCGGACCCGGCTATATGTGGACGCCGGGCTATTGGGCCTGGAGCGATGATGACGGCTATTACTGGGTTCCTGGAACCTGGGTCGTGGCGCCGGTGGGCATGCTCTGGACTCCCGGCTATTGGGGATGGGGTGGCGGCTTGTATCTCTGGCATCCGGGATACTGGGGGCCGCACATCGGTTTCTATGGCGGGATCAATTACGGTTTCGGTTACGGTGGCGTGGGATTCGTGGGCGGCGAGTGGCGCGGCGGAGTGTTCTTCTATAACCGCGCTGTGATGAATGTCAGTGTCACCAATGTCACGAACGTGTACACCAGAACCGTCGTGGTGAACGAGAACCATGTCGCGTTCAATGGCGGGGAAGGCGGCATCCAGGCGCGGCCCACGCCGGAAGAAGAGCGTTACGCGCACGAGCAGCACACACCAGCTCTGGCCGCCCAAACGCAGCAGGAACACATGGCCATGCAGAATCGCGACAATTTCGCCAGCGTGAATCACGGACGCCCGGCCGTTGCCGCAACCTCGCGTCCTGGCGACTTCAGCAGCCACTCGGCAATCGGGGCTCGCGCCGCGGGCGGCGAATATCATGCGCCAGCCATGTCACCGCGCGAGGCGCGCGCGTCGGAGACAAACAATCGCTCCGAAGGCGGCCGCTCCAACGAGGGATTCCGCCCATTCACTCCGCCGGCAAAAAACAATGGCGGGAATGCGCGAAACGAGAATCAGAACCGCAACAACGAATCGCGACCGCAATCGCACCCGAATAATTCGCATGCGGAGCAGCACAAGTCGAATCCGCCCAAGCACTCAAGCCCACCGCCGAAGGAGGAAAAGCACAAGTAGTTCTAGGAGTGTCGGTGGCTTGGTTTGAACTTTGCCAGCGCTTTCGGCTCCTCGATTTCTTGCAAGTTTCGGCGCCATCCACGTTCTCTCATAGGCTCGTGAGAAACGGATTCAGGCCCTGTGTTTTTGGAAGAACGCAGCTTTAAATTGCGCCGTGGAAGAGCGGCCCTTGAGGGGGCGTCAAGCGTGCAAACAACACCCGCCCTTTAGGGCTGGGGAAAAACAAGGCACACGCGGTGTAAAGATGCGTAAATTACGGAGCTCGTTGCACTTAAGAATGCGCCGGACAAAATTGTCTCTGCTACAATTTTCAAGAACCACGAAAACTGAGCCGGATGTACGAAGCGGGCAGCAGCATGCCCGAGGGGAATGTTTGCCATGAAGTGGAACGTTCGCGTAATGGGCGCATTTGCGGTGCTTGCCACGCTCGCGCTGGCCGCGAGTTGCCGGGGCTTTTTTCAGAACCCGGTTATCACCAGCGTGACGATTGATCCGCCGAATCCGACGGTCAGCATCGGACAAACCACGCCGCTCACCGCGCTGGGAACAGACAACGAGGGCGATCCGCCGGTTGCTCTTAAGGGTGGCACGACTTGCACCGGAGACACCGTGTGCTGGTCCAGTGGAACTCCGAGCGTAGCAACGATCAACACGGGTGGCCTCGTGACCGGCGTTACGGCGGGAACGTCAACCATCACAGCCGCGTCCGGCACAGCAACCGCGACTACCACGGTTACCGTAACGTTAGCGAACGTTACGAGCATTACGCTCGGGCCAAACGGGATTTCGAGCTTTAGCCTGACCGAAAACACGACCGCGTCCGGCAATGACTGTGTGACGGCGACGGCGCAAGCAGGTGGCCAGACCGTCGATGTTACGGAAAGCGTGACTTGGCAGACGGGAACTCCCGGTGTTATCACCGTCTATAACCAAAGCGAAGACCCGATGTGCGTCCTGGCAGGGGCTACTCCGAACACAACGACCCTTTACGCGACTTACCAGAGCGGCGACGCGACCATCACTTCCAATTCGATAACGGTTACAGTAACCCAGTAGCACTGGGTGCCCCACTTCTCCTGATTTTTGGATAGGGCGGGGTGTCACTCTCCTCGTCGTAGAACTATCGAGACGATCCAATCAAAATCCCCACCTCTCCCAACCACGGGAGAAGCGTGCCCGCGTGTGATATCATGAATACAGATATTCAGAATATTCACATGGCAACATCGATTCGACTATCTCCGGAAGCGGAAAAGCGGCTTGATTTTCTCGCCGAGCAGACCGGCCGCAGCAAGGCGTTTTATCTCCGCCAGATCATCGAGAACGGCCTCGACGACCTCGAAGACTACTATCTGGCCGCCGACGTTCTTGAGCGCGTGCGCAAAGGCGAAGAGAAGGTTCACTCCGGCAGAAAAGTGAGACGCGAGCTTGGCCTGGACGATTGAGTACACCGACACAGCCAGGAAACAGCTTCATAGATTAGGTAAATCGATCGCCCGCCGCATCGTCGATTTTCTTGACGAGCGCCTAGCCAACAGAGACGATCCTCGCTCCCTGGGTAAGGCGCTGACCGGCCCGCTAGGCAAACTCTGGCGTTACTGCGTTGGCGATTACCGAATCGTGTGCGAAGTTCGCGACGAATCCCTGATCGTGCTGGGTATTCGGATCGGGCATCGGCGGCAGGTTTACCGCTAGCCTGTCAATGTCGCTGTTCCAAAGACGTCAGGAAATCCTGCTCACCACGTGCGCAGAAAAGTTGAACGGCCAAAAAAGCCGCGTTCTTCAATCTTTCATCATCGCGTCAATCGTGGCGTAGAGCTGCGAATTGTCTTTGACTTCGATGTACGGTCTGCCGGGATTGCGATTGCTCACGATATAAACCGTCGGCGTGTGATCGAGGTGAATCGCTTGCCCGAGATCGCGATCCGCATTCACTTCGGCAGCGAGTTTTCCCGTGGGATCGATCACGAAGGGGAAATCGACTTTGTGCTCGGCGGCAAATTTCTCCGCGTAGCCGCGTAGATTCGGCAGCGTGATTTCCAGCTGGTTTTCGAAGATATAGTCGCGGAACTCGTTGCCCAGTGCCTTCGAATGCGTGTCGAAATAGCGCGCCATCACCGCCGCCTGATACGACCAGGGATGCTTGGGCAGCGGGAAATCATGACGCACCACCGGAATGTTGTACTGCTTCGCCGCCTGCTCGACCAGCGGTGCCGTTCGCCGGCACATGGGACACTCCAAGTCCTCAAAAACGATAATCGCCACCTGCGCGCCCTTGGGCGGACGCAGCACCGTCTGCGGCGTGTCTTGCGCAGCCAAGCAGACGGCAAGCGCCAGAACGAACGAGAAGACAACCACCAATCCATTCCTCAAAAAGCTCTTCATAGCTTGATACGTCTCCCAAAAATCCCACAATTCCTTGGATGCACCCCGTTGCAGCCGGAGCTCGGTCATTTGCGATTCCCTCAGGCAACCGGGACGTGCATTTATCGTAACCGAATCCGCCCGTGAATGTCTCTCGGCCGAGGTGCATCAAGCGTAAACTTTCGTGCTGAAATCGCGGCCCGCGATGGCGTTATAGTTAGAGAGTCTCATCATTTCATTCACGTGCATCCTGCCGACCTTTCCGTGCGTGCGCTCGACGCATCCCCTTTTCGCTCGCTCGCGCCTCGAATTCTGCTGATCTCCTTCCTGCTGCTGGGCGGATGTGGCCGTCACCATCGCGTCATCGAACATGCGTATGTGTCGGCGTCGCAGGCGATCCTGCGCGATCAAGTTGCCGCGGTCTACAATCGCGTGGCCACGGTTAAGAATGGCGAGCGCGTCGATGTGCTGGAGCACGAAAAGCGCTTCGCCCGAGTGCGCACCGCCAACGGCGCCGAGGGCTGGATCGAGCAGCGCTACCTGGTCGATCAGAAAACCTTCGATGCCCTGCAGCAGCTTACCCAGGATAATCGCGACGATCCCGTGCAAGCTCCCGGCGTGCTGCGCAACGATACCAACCTGCATGTCACTCCGGGACGTGAAACCGAGCATCTCTATCAGCTCGCTTCCGGCGCGAAGGTTTCCATTCTGAAGCGAGCGACCGCCGAAAAAATGATGGGCGGCGTGCCTGCGTCGAGTCCGGTCGCCGCCACTGGCAAGGCTGCAAACAACGCTCCCGAGCCGATCCTCGAAGACTGGTATCTCGTCCGCGACGATCAGGGCCGGATTGGCTGGGTGCTGGCACGCATGGTCGATGTCGATGTCCCACTCGACATCGCGCAATACGCGGAGGGCCAGCGCTTCGTCGCTTTTTTCGTGCTCGATCAGGTGCCCGACACGCAGAACGGCGTGCAGAAAAACGTTCCCCAGTATCTGTGCGTGCTGACCGAACCGCATGACGGCCTGCCGTACGATTTCGATCAGATCCGCGTCTTTACCTGGAATGCAAGAAAGCACCGCTACGAGACCGCTTATCGCGAGCACGGACTGAACGGCGTTCTGCCCGTCACCACCGGGAAAGAAAACTTCGACAAAGAAGGGACCCTGCCCATCTTCATCGTGCGGGTGAAAGACGAGGCCGGCAACGTCACCGAGCGCAAATACAAGCTCAATACACCGATCGTGAAGCGAGTCTTAGCGCCCGGCGAAGTTCCCTCCCAGCCGGTTCGAAAGCGAAGACGCTGAAAAGGAACGATTTCTGGCCAGCTCTCCTTCTTTTGAATTCCATATCTGCCGCGCCG
>JASHQK010000613.1 GCA_030039195.1 Candidatus Sulfotelmatobacter sp. | reverse complement strand
CTGGTTTCCGCGGCGACAATGGAAAGCATGATCGCCCACCACGGGATGTCGCGGCCGGCAAGAAAATAATCGCGCAACGAGCGCTGCTTTTTCCGGAAGCGCAGCCCAAAGAGAGTGATCCCAGCCAGATACAATGCGATGATCGCGAAATCGAACCGGTTCAGGCCCATCGACTCAGTAATTATGTCTACTCGTGGGTAATTTCACGAGTGAAACTTTATGCTCCCGCTGAAAGAGTCGTCCAAAGTCCAAAGCGAAGAGCATATGCTGACCCGCTACGGAACTTGCTGGCAACCGGCTACTGACAACCGGCAACTGCCCCTGTTAGAACTAACCCGTGCCCTACTATCTCGGCATTGACGGCGGCGGAACAAAAACGACTTGTGCTGTCGGGGACGAATCGCGCGTTCTGGCCACGGTCACAGCCGGTCCCAGCAACATGTTTCGCGTCGGTGAACAGCGTGCTCGCGAGTCCCTGCACGATGCAGTACGGCGGGCCTGCGCTGCGGCCGGAATCGCGCCTCGAGAGATTGCTTGCACCTGCCTCGGCGCTTCCGGCGCGGGACGTCCGGAAATCGCGGCGGTCGTTCGCAACGCTCTGGCGGAAATTCTTCCCAACCAAATCGAAGTGATCGGCGACATGGAGATTGCTCTCGACGCCGCGTTTGATACGGGCCCGGGCGTCATCGTCATCGCCGGAACCGGGTCGATCGCCTATGGACGCGACCGGCAAGATCGCACCGCGCGCGCCGGAGGCTGGGGTTTCGCCATCGGCGACGAAGGTTCTGCTCATTGGATCGGTCGCCAGGCCGTGACCGCCCTTCTACGTGAGAGTGACGAGACCGGTGCACCGGAGCAGAATTTTTCTTCCTCGGAATTCGCGAGCGCCCTCTGCTGCGCCTGGGAAGCAACGTCGTTGGTCGATTTGGCGCGGAAAGCAAGTGCCGACCCGCCGGATTTCGCGGTTCTTTTCCCCGTAGTGGCTGCGAGCGAAGACGACCTGGCGCTGCGGATTCAGAGTATAGCCGGAAAGGAGCTTGCTCGGATCGCTGCCCTCGTGAGCCATCGCCTGTTCCCAGCGAATGAAACTGACCCTGTCCCGGTGGCCATGATCGGCGGTGTCTTTCGTCATGCGTCGACGGTACGCGAGCATTTCTACAATGAACTTCGCCGGCTCGACCCGCGGGTAGAAGTCAATCCGCAAGTCGTCGAGCCAGTCGATGGCGCGCTGCGCATGGCGCGAAGAGCAGCCAGCAGCCGATGAGTAGGGCAGCTGATTATCGGGTCTATGAACTTCGAGCATGAAATCCGTTCGAACCACGTGAGCGAATCTGCCGAATCACCTGCATCGGCGCCCGATTCCGCCGAACCGGCCGTTTCTGAGGATCTCGCGCTTGCGCAACTAAAGAACCGCGACCTGCCCGCTGAGCAGATCGAAGAACTAAGCAAGAATCGGAGCGTGCTGAAATCGCGCAAAGTGCGCATCGCTCTGGCCGCGCATCCTCACTCTCCGCGCCAGCTGGCACTGCGGCTGATTCGAGAACTCTATACCTTCGACCTGATGCAGCTTTCGCTGATGCCTGCTGTCGCGGCCGACTTGAAACGGCTGGCCGATGAACTGCTCGTGTCGCGCCTCTCCTCCATCACATTGGGCGAGCGGTTGTCGCTGGCTCGGCGTTCGTCGAGTTTCGTTGCCGCGGCGTTGTTGCTCGACAAAGAGTCTGCCGTTTGGCGGGCGGCTCTCCAGAATGCACGTCTCACCGAGGCGGCGATCGTCAAAGCTGTGCAAGCTCCTGGTTCTGCTCCAGCGTTCGTCGAGACGGTGTGCCACCACGAGAAGTGGTCGGTGCGGCACGAGATTCGCGTAGCCCTGCTGCGAAATCCGCACACTCCATTGGCTCGCGCCCTGGAATTCGCCCGCCAGCTCTCGCCCCCGCTGCTGCGCGACGTGCTGCACACTTCACGCCTTCCGGAGAAAACGAAGGCGTATCTGCGGACTGCAGTTCTGGGAAGCAAGGATGCACGAGCGGGACGGTAGCCACGGACCACTGGGCAACTGACAATTGGGAATCGCGTTTCATTAGCGTCCCCCGCCCACATTGAGGATCGCACCGGTCACGTACGATGCTGCCGGTGACAGTAACCACAAGACGGCTTCTGCAATCTCCTCTGGCTGACCCGCTCTTTGCATCGGGATCGACGGCATGAGGCGCTGCAATCGTCCCGGTTCGCCGTTCGCTGCATGCAGCCCGGTGTCCGTCAACCCGGGAGCTACCGCATTGACGCGAATTCCTTCCGTCGCCACTTCGCGCGCCAGACCCACGGTGAAGCTGTCGATCGCGCCCTTCGTCGCCGCATAGTGCACCCATTCGCCGGCCGCTCCGGTATGGGCCGCTCGCGATGAGATATTGACGATGGCACCGCCGGCTCCGCCATTGTTTTTCGACACGCGCTTGACCGCCTCTCGCGCACACAGGATCGCTCCAATGACGTTGACCGCAAAAGCCTGCTGGAGCGCCGCGGCAGAAACCGATTCCACCCGGGCGAATCCTCCGGTGATGCCGGCATTGTTCACGAGCGCCTTGATCGGCCCTAGTTCACGCTCTGCCAACACGAACATGCGCACGATGTCTTCTTCACGGGAAACATCCGCCTGGATCGCCAGGGCGCGGCTTCCGTCGCTTACAATTTCGTTCGCCAGTTTTCGAGCTTCAGACTCGCCGCTATGAAAGTTGATGGCAACGGCATATCCGCGCGC
>JASHQK010000612.1 GCA_030039195.1 Candidatus Sulfotelmatobacter sp. | reverse complement strand
GTTCGCTGATGTCCGCAGCGGAAAACTTCCAGTGCTTCTCGGGTTCCTCCAGCCGGCCCAGAAACCGTTTGGCTTGCTCGGCCTTGGAGAGATGTAAGAAGAATTTGCGAATCACGATTCCGTTGTGGCTCAAATGTCGCTCGTAAGCGCAAATGTCCTCGAAGCGCTGTTTCCAGATACCGTTGTCGATCAGCGATGGCGGGATCTTTCGCTCTTTCAACAGGTGCTCATGCACCCGTACGACCAACACCTCTTCGTAATACGAGCGGTTAAAGATCCCAATGCGACCGCACTCGGGCAGGCGTATGTTGGTACGCCACAAATAGTCGTGGTTCGACTCCACTCCGGATGGCGTTTTGAAGGAGTAAACCTCGCAACCTGCGGGGTTCACTCCCGACATGACGTGCTTGATGGTGCCGTCCTTGCCGGCAGCGTCCATCGCCTGGAAGATCAAAAGGAGTGCCCACTGGTGCTGTGCGTAGAGCCTGTCCTGCAAATCGCACAATTGGTCAATGCCGCGTTCGAGTGCGGCCGCGGCATGTTGCTTTGATCTCAATTTGCCCGTATCCCCGGGATCGAAATCCCGGAGCCGGAAATGCTTGCCATTTTCTACTCGATATGGCTTCGCCAATTGCCCAAGCTTCTTCATCACGCTTGACTACCGTAGGTTCTTCGTTCACCCGTTCGCATTGCTCTTCCGCTGGATTGTCCACACTCGCTTTCAGGAGCAGAAATATTCAGTGATTGCAATTTCATTTCGTGCACGCCTTCCCACCTTGGCTAAAGGCGAAGCATTCTCTGGCCGAATGCGTCCGCTTGAGTTCGACTTGATTAATTGCAGCCATTAGCAAAACTTCGGCAAGAGTGAAGCGGCGGAGCGTATTTTGTGTGATCTTGAACATGGCTAACTGGATCACGATTCACATTGCAGGCAATGCACATTGCCTGCCAATACCAGCTGCTCTTAAGTCGTTGAGGCACTTGTGCTGTCCTTAATTGACGTGACGTGCCGAGTGCTTGGAAAAGGTCACTGCCTGAATGTGGGCAGCGCGAAGGCACTGTTCACCATTCGTTGCCCATACCGAACGACGAGTCACAAGGCTGATCGACACAATCTGCCCTCAGACGTCGTACTTCAGGCTCAACGCATGGCAGGAGTGAGCGCGCCCAGTCTGAAGAGCGCAGGAGAAGCTATAGGCCTCGCGAACCGCAAATCGCGCGTTTCAATGATCTGTAACGCGATTACCGGAAATCCGAACCAATTAATCGTTATTAGTACCGAGAAAGTGCTGGGGCTGTCCTCAAGAAGCCGCCGGGATCTTATCGGTCCTCTGAGACCACTCGGCTCGCGAGATGTTGAGCCGGCGCATCTTGTTCTGCAGGGTGGTGCGCTTTAGGCCGAGGCGTCCGGCAGCGCCGCCCTCGCCGGCAATCCTGCCTGAAGCAGCCTTGAGCGCATCGATGATGACCTGCCGCTCGGCATCGTGAAATGTGGGCGCGGAGTGAAATGTGGGCACCGAGTTGGCGCGATGCGCCGGCATCTCATCCTTCAGCTCTGCAATCGGGACATTCAACTCACTCCCCTGCGTGAGAATGACGGAGCGCTCGATGAAGTTCTCCAGTTCGCGCACATTGCCTGGCCACGAGGCATTCGCCAAGACTTCCATTGCTTGTTGGGGAATCGATTTGATTTTCTTCCCCATTTGTCGTGACAGTTTGGACACAAAATACTCAACCAGCAGTGGAATGTCCCCTCGCCGCTCGCGAAGCGGCGGGATCTCAATCGGAAACACGTTCAATCGATAAAACAGGTCCTCGCGGAATTTGCCATCGCGAATCATGGCGGGTAGGTCCCGGTGTGTCGCGGCAATGATGCGCACATCGACATGGATCGTTTTGGCACTCCCTAGACGCTCAAACTCCTGCTCCTGAACGGCACGCAAGAGCTTGGGTTGCAATTCCGGGCTGATGTCACCGATCTCATCCAGAAAAAGCGAACCATGATCAGCCAGCTCGAATCTGCCCTTTTTTTGTATCAGGGCTCCTGTAAAGGCTCCTTTCTCGTGGCCAAACAGTTCACTTTCAAGCAGTCCCGAGGGAATAGCAGCACAGTTGATCCGCCCAAACGTGCGATCTCGCCTAGGGCTGAGATTGTGAATTGCGCGTGCTATCAGTTCCTTGCCCGTTCCGGTCTCGCCGTGCAGAAGCACAGTCGAATCGGTTGGTGCGACAATGGCGATCCGTTCCAGCACTTTGTGCAGCGCGTCGCTTTTGCCGACGATATCATCGAAGTTGTGCTCAGAACGTATCTCCGATTCCAGGTAAAGCCGTTCTTCTTCGTCGGATGTAATACACTGCCGGATGGCATTCAACAGTTCCTCGTCGTCGAAAGGCTTTGTCAAGAAATTCGCTGCGCCTGCTTTGAGGGCGCGCACTGTCATTGGGATGTCGCCATGGCCGGTGAGGAATATAACCGGGATCTTAACATCCGATTTGGCAAGCTCCTGTTGCAGGTCGAGCCCACTAGCCCCGGGGAGACTCACATCCAGCACCAAACAACTGGGTATTTTAGGTCGCGGGGCAGCCAGGAATTCCTCGGCTGACGCAAATGTCTTCGCTGTCAGTCCGGCGGACCGAATCAAACTTGCGACTCCTTCGCGCGCGGACGGGTCGTCGTCCACCACGTAAACCAGAGTTCCTGTATCACTCATGGGACCTCCTTGGTTTAATTGGCTTTGATTGTCGGTTTCCATTTCAAAGCCACGTGAACGGCATCAAGCAATTCATCGTCACTGAATGGTTTCGTTAGGTAAGCAACGGTCCAATCCGAGCGAGCTTCTAACCTTGCACCGTCGTCGGACGCATGCGCCGTAATGAAGATAGCTGGCACTTTACCATTCGCGGCCAATAGGTGGCGGTGGAGTTCGATGCCACTCATCCCCGGCAGGCGCACGTCTAGTACGAGACAATCTGCCTTGCGAGGATGGGCCGAGTTCAGGAACTCCTCCGCTGACGCGAACACTCTCACGCCAATGCCGACGGACCTGATCAGGCTCTCAAGCGATTCGCGTACCGAGACATCATCGTCGACCACTGCAACGAGGAGCTCCATTTGAACCTTCTGTTCAATTGGATAGCAGAGGGGGAAAGAAATCTATTACATCTTAGTGCTACATCTACACGGGGCTCGGCCGAACCTCTCTTCTTCTGACCGAGTTGAACTCGTAAGTTGTTTGATTTCAAGTTCTGGCGGAACGCTTAGCAGGGTGGATCCCCAGGGTTTCCGCCATCCTCACCAGATCTGCCAGAGACTCGGCATGCATCTTGCGCATGACGCGCCCGCGATGGATCTTCACCGTGTACTCGGTTATGTTCAGTTCTGCCGCAATTTGCTTGTTAAGGAGCCCGGAAACCACCTGCTGCATGACCTCCTGCTCGCGCGCAGTCAGTGATTCATACCGATCTTGCAACTCACGCACGTCGGCGTGCTGCTGTCGGGTTCGCCGATCGCGTTCTACGGCCTCTTGAATTGCGTGTAAGAGAACCTGTTCATCGACCGGCTTGGTCAGAAACTCAACCGCTCCCGCTTTCATCGCCTGCACGGATGCTGGGATATTGCCATGGCCTGTAAGGAAGACGATGGGGATCTCGAGTCCGATCTCAGCCATCCGCTTCTGCAGATCAAGCCCGCTCAGACCCGGCAGTTCCAAGTCCAACACCAGACAACCAGGAGCTTCGGCGCCGGGGCATGCCAGAAACTCCTGCGCGGAAGCGAAGGTTTCGACTTGCAAGCCGGCAGACCGAATCAGACTGCTCAGTCCCTCCCGCGCCGAGAGGTCGTCGTCAACAACCGCGATGATTGCGTTAGACTCCCACGACTCCCGCATTTGCTTCTTCTTTATGGTATTTCGGAAGAGTGAAGTTGAAGATTGTGCCCTTTCCGTCCTTGGCTGTCGCCCATAGCCGCCCTCCATGGGCCTGAAGAATGGAACGACTAACGGAGAGTCCCATGCCCATGCCACCCGACTTCGTCGTATAGAACGAGTCAAAGATCTTGTCCACTGTCTGGGGATCAATACCTATGCCCGAGTCTTCGACCTTTACTAGCACCTGATCCGCCTCAGTATTCTGGGTGGTAATCGCCAGCTCTCGTCCCCGCCCCTCTACACTGCTCATCGCTTCGATAGAATTCATGATCAGGTTCAACACTACCTGCTGCAACTGCACCCGATCGCCGAGAACGGAAAAAACATCATCCGCAAATTGCGTTCGGATCATCACGTTGTTTCTCTTCGCTTGGTCGCCGACGAGGGCGAGGACTTCCCGGATAGTTTCATTCAGGTCCAGCTGTTCTCTAGGGACTGCAGTCCTTCTGGTCAGAGCCCGAATCCGGGTAATTATTTCTCCGGCTCGCTTCCCATCGCGGACGATGCGACGGGCTGCATCTCGGGCTTCTTCTAAATTAGGCACATCTCCGGCCAGCCAACGCAGGCAAGCGCCGCCGTTACTCACCACGCCCGAAAGTGGCTGGTTGACTTCATGCGCGATCGAGGCGGTCAATTCCCCCATCATGCTTACCCGGTTGATGTGCGCGAGATCTGCCTCGAGTTGCCGTAACCTCTCGCGCTGTTCTTCGGCTTGCAAGCGATCACTGATGTCCCGGGCTACCATCAGCAGGAAGCGACGCCCGCCATACGAGACTAGGCTGGTGTGCACTTCGACAGGGAACGTCGTCCCATCCTTTCGCCGATGCCAATGGCTGTCGATCACGGTCCCACCTGCCACCGCGCGCTCGGCGATTGATTCCATCTCTGCTTGATACGAATCCAGGTGGAAGGCGAATGGCGTGTTCCCGATCATTTCTTGTCGAGTATAACCAACGCTCTCGCACGCCGATCGGTTCACATCAACAACGATCCGTTGCTCAACATCGTAGACGAAGAGGGCGTCGCCCGCGTGGTCCACAAATGTGCGAAAGCGCGTCTCGCTCTCGTGCAGCGCCTCCTCGGCTCGCTTGCGCTCTGTGATGTCGACGGTGGTGCCCACGATTTCAACAAGCTCTCCATGCGCATTCAAAACGGGATGCCCTAGGCCATATGCATGTTTTAGCGTTCCATCGGGCAATACGATCCTGTATTCGACATCGGCATCTACTTTGTCGTGGATCGACCTTTGCCAAGCCTGCCAGAACTTGTCAAGGTCCTCCGGATGTATTCGCTCGAGCGGTTGCTCCCGCGTAGGTAACCCCTGTTGCGGATCAAATCCGAAAATCCGGA
>JASHQK010000611.1 GCA_030039195.1 Candidatus Sulfotelmatobacter sp. | reverse complement strand
ACGCTGTTCCCTACATTCTCGTTTCCGGCTCGGGCAACGGCTTTCCCGGAACATAGGCTCTGAGAAACTCCACTGTCCACTGCGGCCGCACACCGAAGCTTCCCACGCAGGCCGGCACAACCACAGCATCACCCTTGGCGAAGGTGACCGCGTCAATATCTGACGCCTCTACCGCTCCGCAGCCCTCGACCGCAACCAGAATCTGTACCGAACTGCGGCCCGAAGCATCCTTCGTCGAGAGCTGCAAAGGTTCTCTCGCTTCGAACCTGTCGACAACGAAGTAAGGAGCCGCAATCAGCGGCTCATGTCGGCTTTTCCCGCCAGCAATCTGCTCGGGCGCCGGCCGCACGACTTTACCCGATCGCGCCTTTTCCTTCACCGCGGCCAGGCCATCTTTCAGATGCAGTTCACGAGGCCGGCCGTAGTCATATAAACGATACGTTGTGTCGGACTGTTGTTGCGTCTCGACGATGATCGATCCGGGCCCCAGCGTGTGTACCGTCCCGCCCGCCACATAAATCATGTCACCCGCATAAACATTGATCCAACTGAGCAACTCTTCGGCTCGCTGTTGATGAATCCCTTCTTCCAACTGCCGCACCGTAACTCCTGGCTTCAATCCGAGGCCGATCTGCGCGCCAGGCTGGGCATGAGCGACATACCAGCATTCGGTTTTGCCCCAGGGTTGGCCCACGCGACGCGCCTGCTCATCGTCGGGATGAACCTGCACTGAAAGTTTTTCGTGCGGAAAGAGAAACTTAAGCAGCAAGGGAAACCGTGCCCCGTCGCGCGCCGCCTCGCCCACGAGCTCGCGTTGATATTCCTTACTCAGCTCTGCGAGTGTTTGGCCGGTAAGCGGCCCATTGCCTACCTTGCAATCGTCTCCGCTCAACCATGATTCACCGATTTTCGTCTCGAACTTGTGATTCGGATAGATCGGCGACAAGTCTTCGGTACCCCACGGCCGCGGGTCAAACGCCGGAACCATCAGCAATGGATAAAGATCGTTCATCCTAAGAAAGTGCGCTGCCAGACTGCCCCGTGGGCAGAATCCTTAGCATACTAAACCCTCGGTTGAAAAAGAGCCGGTCCCGCGGACGGTAGTATCCTAAATTCGCTAACCACGAAGGAACACGAAGAGCGCAGATGCTGGTTTCCTTCATGCCCTTCGTGGTTAACTAGGACACTACGCCGCGGATCGATGCGCCGGCACACCCACTCGTCTCAGTTTCTGCCAAAGAGATTTCCATCCTTTCGAACGGGTGAAAGCAGCACAGACTCCCGCACACATCTATAATCCCTTTTTCACCTAGGGACGCGGGCGCACCAGCATGTTCGCCGAGGGCCTGAACTGCACTCGCAAATCCCATTCGAGTGAGGGATCTCGCGTTGAGATTTGAACTCTTTGTCGCCTCTCGCTATTTACGGGCCAAGCGGAGGCAGGCTTTCATCGGCATCATCACCGCGATCTCGATTGCCGGGGTCGCCGCCGGCGTCGCGTCGCTCGTCATTGCCCTCGCTATCAATAACGGTTTTCGCCAGGATTTGCAGGATCGTCTGCTCGGTTCGACTTCGAATATCAGCCTCGAGCGCATCAGCGACGACGGCATCCGTGACTGGCCGGCGCTCCTGGAGCGTCTCTCGCGCCAACCCCATGTCGTCGCCGCCGCTCCCGCCATCTTCGAGCAGGTTCTGATATCGCGGGGCCCGCGCGCCCGCGGCGCGGTGCTGAAAGGGATGATTCCGCGCTACGAGCGCCGAGTCAGCGATCTGCTGAATTCGGTGGTGGAAGGGTCGGCGGCTTCGCTCGACGAGAAGGTCGCTCAGCAACAAACGCAATCGCAAACTGCCCTGGGCACGAATCGCCACGCCACACAGAACGCTGCACCCCCGTCCCCCGACGATCTTGCCGGCGTCGAAGAGCGCCTGGCGGCGATGCCGCCGATCATCCTTGGCAAAGACATGGCCGACGGTCTCGGCGCCAGCGTCGGTTCGGTTGTAATGGTCACCAGTCCTCAAGGCGAACTCACGCCCTACGGCATGGCTCCGAAATACGTCTACTTTCGAGTCGCGGGAATCTTCAACTCGGGTTTTTTCGACTACGATGCCAGTTGGGCCTTCATTCGCCTCGCAGACGCTCAACGGCTGTTCGGCCTCGGCGATCTGATCTCGGTCATCGAATTCAAAATCGACGACATCTACAAAGCTGAAGCCGTCTCGCGCGAACTGGAAGACGCCGCCGGCCAGGGATTCATGGCGACCAACTGGATGGAGCAGAACAAGGCTCTGTTCCGCGCCTTGCGCATGGAACGGCTGGTCACATTCATCACCATCGGTCTCATTGTGTTTGTCGCCGCCCTCAATATCCTCATCAGCCTGATCATGATGGTCATGGAAAAAACCAAAGACATCGCGGTACTGATGTCGATGGGCACACGCCGGAGGCAAGTGCGCAATGTGTTTATCGCGCAAGGTGTATTGATCGGAGTGATAGGGACGGCAATCGGCCTGGCAGTCGGCTTTGCGCTCTCTTATGCGGGCGCCCGTTATCACATCATTTCGCTCTCGCCCGAGGTCTACTCGATCGATTATGTTCCCTTCGCGCCCAGAGCTCTTGATGGCCTGATCGTCGCCGCCGTCGCAATCGGGATCTCATTCATTGCGACGCTGTATCCATCCTGGTCGGCGTCTCGCATTCTTCCCGCCGAAGCGCTGCGCTACGAATAATCTCCGATGCGAACGAAGCATGTAAATATAAAGAGGTGCCGAGCGAGAACAGGGGTGCCCCACCTCTGGCCGCTGCCAGAACTGGGGTCTTAACGAAAGAGGGGTGCCCCACTTCGGGCCGCTGTTGCCAGAAGTGGGAACAGCAAGTGTGGCGCGGGGGCTCCCTGCCCGTGCGAATCTCTAAGTCTGAACTGACAATTGGCTACTGTTTTATCTTTGCAGCAAATCGACCGGTGCGGTCACATCGTGCACGCGAAAATATCTCGCCAGTGCCGGATACTTCCTCGCCACCGCCTCATACATCGCATACGCCACGTTGCGATACGAAATGTGTCCGGCCGGAGTGGTCCGCAATTCTGAAATGTAAACCACTTCGGCGAAATCCATCTTGAACAGCGCCCGCTTGCGGAACGCCATCGGAATCGCGTACTGCGAGCTTTCCTCGGCTTCAGGCGCATTTCTTTTTGCCAGCTTTTCGACGCACGTCTGCGCCCGCCGCATCGCCGCATCGAACTGTCCCCGCACGCCCGCGTCATCCAGGTCCATCAGCATCTCGTAGCCGTGTTGCGTGGTCGAAGCCTGCATGACCTGAATGCACCGCCGGTGCCGGTGCATGTCGCGGAACCCGCCCGCATCCATGAGAATGTCGAACCGGAACTGCTGTCCAGCCCGGAACGCCCGCAGCATCTCGTCGTGCTTTCCCCGATGCCGCAATCCCAGATCGATGATCTCACGCCGCCGTCGCTCTCCCGCAACCTGCACTGCCTGCCGAATCTGCCGATAAGAATGATGGCAATGCTCATACAACAGCGTGGTCGCTATCTCTACTTCCAGCGGTTCCTCATCGAGCAGATCGACGA
>JASHQK010000057.1 GCA_030039195.1 Candidatus Sulfotelmatobacter sp. | reverse complement strand
CTCTTCGACCGGGAAACAGTGGGTTCGTCACTTAATATCTCCTAATCTATGGTCCGTTGGGCGATCAGAAAAGGTATGGCACCAGGGCGGCGGTCCGGCAGGCATAGGCGGCATACGTCTCCCCAAATTCGGAACGCATCCACTCCTCCTCCATGCGGAGCTTGGCCCAGAGCACGACGAATATCAGGACGAAACCGATGACCCCGCGCACCTGGGAGAGCGCAATCGCGGTGCCCAGAAACCCGGTGAGAATGCCGGTGTAGATGGGGTGACGGACCAGGGCATAGGGGCCGGTGGTAATCAACTCGTGGTCCTGCTTAATAGTTACGGAGCGGCTCCAGTTGCTGCCGAGGTGCTGGCGCGCCCAAACGGCGAAGAGAAGACCGACAACAGTAACAGCCGCTCCAATCCAAAAGGACCAGAGGCCAGACGGCCAGAGCTGGCGGTAGAGCCAGGGCAGCGGGATGCGAGTTGTCGAGAGAAGGACGATCACGATCAGGAAGGTGAGAGCCCGCAGGAGGCCCGAGGCGGACGGCTCGCGGCGTAGGGTGGTTTTTACTTTGGTAGCGGCGGCCTGGATGATCTGCCAATAGAGAAGAAAGACGATCCACACCACGGGGAAGAAAGATTCATAGAACCAGAGCATTCAGAACCTCCGAGCGTTGTAGTGCTTCCAAACTGTTCGCAGAGCTCACGTGGGAGAGAGGCGAGCTATCTTATTTCAATTCCTCGAGCCGCCTCCGGAGAAAACGGCGCTCCGGTTCGTGCCGATCCCTTTCCTGACGATCTTTGTCCTGACGATCTTTGTCTTTGCCAGGCACAAGCAGGGCGAGCGCCTTTTCATACGAAGCACGGGCCTCGGGCATCCGCCCTAGTCTGCGGCACAGGTCGGCACGGGCCGAGTGCGCGAGGTAATAGTGGGAGAGCTGCTCGCGGGCGAGTAAATCATCGATGAGACGAAGACCCTGCTCCGGACCGTCACACATGGCAATAGCCACGGCGCGGTTCAGTTCGACCACCGGGGATGGCTGAATGCGAAGCAACTGGTCGTAGAGCAGCTTAACCTCGCGCCAGTTCGTGGATGCCGTGGAGGAACTCTCGGCATGAACAGCCGCAATGGCTGCCTGCAGGGTGTAGGCGCCGAAGCGGCGTGAGCGAAGAGCGCTTTCGGTGAGCGCGAGGCCTTCGGCGATCTGGTCCCGGCTCCACAACGAGCGATCCTGCTGTTCCAGCAGGATCAAGTCTCCGTTGGGAGAGGTTCTGGCGGCGCGGCGCGACTCCTGCAGCAGCATGAGCCCTAACAGGCCCATGACCTCGGGTTCCGTTTCTTTGAACCTCGTAATCTGGGAATTCTGGAGTAGATCTTTCTTGAGCAAATCGAGCAGGAGCCTGCCCAAGCGGATCGCCTCGCGGCTGAGTTCGGCGCCTGTCGTTTCGGCCGAGTATCCCTCGTTGAAGATCAGATACACGACCAGGAGGACAGCTCCCAACCGGGCCGGCAATTCCGCGGAGACTGGCACCTGGTAAGGAATTGCCTTGTCGCGGATGAGAGCCTTGGCGCGCACGATGCGTTGGGCGAGGGTTGCCGGCGTAACCAGAAATGCGCTGGCAATCTCCTCTGTGGTCAGGCCGCAGATTTCGCGCAGGGTGAGCGCAACCTGTCCTTCGGGAGGCAGAGCGGGATGGCAGCAGGTAAAGATCAGCCGCAGGCGATCGTCTTCGATCTCCACGTCATCTGCTTGGGAAGCTTCGTTAGTACGCGCTTCCATGTGGGCGACAAGATCTTTCTGTGCTCCGTCGAAGCGGGCGCGCCGGCGCATCCCATCGATGGCCTTGAAGCGTGCCGTTGAAATCAGCCAGGGGCGCGGGTTATCCGGAATACCAGTCTGAGGCCAGGACTCCAGGGCGGCGGCGAATGCCTCATGCATGGCCTCTTCGGCGAGATCGAGATCTCCGAGGAGGCGCACCAGCGTGGCCAGAACCCGGCCCGACTCGGATCGGTAAAGAGTGTCGATGGTCGTGCTGATCTGGGTCGTATTAAGTTCGGTCCTGCTGATTTGTTCGGGCACAGGAGGTGGCATCTACGCCAAACTAGCAAACGGAGCGGCTGGATACAACTGCTCTGGCGCTTCCCCTCCCCGCAATTCGGTGGCCCCTGCGGACTCATTCTGACCAGCTCGACGAACTGTTCATCGCTGGTAGATGTCCGCCTGATTGCAGGAGACTATAATGGCGCACCGATGCGGCTAGCCTCCGGTACAAAACTTGGCCCGTATGAAATTCAATCTCTGCTTGGCGCAGGCGGGATGGGCGAAGTCTATCGCGCGAAAGACACCCGTCTGGGTCGGGATGTTGCCATCAAGGTCCTGCCGGAAAAGCTGGCGAGGGACACCGAACGCTTGCGGCGATTTGAAATTGAAGCGCGGGCGATTGCGGCGCTGAATCACCCCAACATTCTCTCGATTCACGACATCGGCACGCATGAGGGCGCGCCTTACCTGGTCTCCGAGTGCCTGGAGGGGCAATCTCTGCGGATGGAGTTGAGCGGGTGGGCGCTGCCGTGGCGACGAGTTGTCGACTACGGCATTCAAATCGCGCAGGGCCTGGCGGCGGCCCACGACAAGGGGATCGTGCATCGTGACCTGAAGCCGGAAAATGTTTTCGTCACCCGCGATGGGCGCGTGAAGATTCTCGATTTTGGAGTGGCCAAGCTGGTGCAACCGGAGTCCTACTCGGAGGATGGCGCGACGATGGATGCGGGGCCTACCTCCTCCGGCATCGTGCTCGGAACGGTCGGATACATGTCCCCGGAGCAGGTGAAGGCCGAGCCTGCGGATGCCCGGTCCGACATCTTTGCGCTGGGAATGATTTTGTACGAAATGCTCTGCGGGCAGCGTGCCTTTCGGCGAGAGACCTCCGCCGAGACGATGACCGCGATCCTCAAAGAAGATGTGCCGGAGTTGAGCCTTACCGGCAAGCCCATCCCGCCCGCGCTGGAGCGCATTGTCAGGCGATGCCTCGAAAAGAAGCCGCTGCAACGTTTTCAATCGGCGCGGGATCTCGCTTTCAACCTTGAGGGCCTGTCAGGGACCTCCTCCACGAGCGCGAGTGGCACCTATGGCGTTGCGCGCGCAGACGCACAGAAGAAACCTTCTCGCAAGCAGGTAATGACCCTTGCCGCCGGTGTCCTCTTGCTCACTCTTGTGGGCGCGGGAAGCTGGTGGCTGGGAGCACGCAGCAGTTCGGTCGCTCCACTCGCTTATCATCAACTGACCTTTGATCGCGGACTGGTCTACGCGGCCCGCTTTGCCCCGGAGGGCCCCACCATCTATTACAGCGCCAACTGGAATGGCGGACCGGTCCAGCTCTACTCTACCCAGCCCGACACTCCCGAGTCGCGCCCGTTGAATCTCGTCAACTCTACGCTGTTCGCCGTGTCTGCCTCACAGTTGGCAATCTCCATCGGCTGCAAGGACCGCTACATCGGGCTTTGTCAGGGAACATTGGGTCTGGTGTCCCCTGCCGGCGGCACACCGCGGGAAGTCACCAACGATGTGCTGGCCGCGGATTGGCGCTCTGATGGCAGCGAGATGGCAGTAATCCGCCAGGTTGAGGGAAAGTACCGCGTGGAGTTCCCTCAAGGAAAGATGCTCTACGAGAGTACCCACCCGTTGGGATATCTGCGAATCGCGCCGCACAGCAACGCGGTGGCATTCGAGGAATTCAGTTCCGTCGATGGTGATGCGGGCTGGGTTGTCGCGGTCGATCGTAATGGAAAGCAACTGCTCCGCTCGGTGGCGTTCGTCAGTGTGGAGGGTGTGGCGTGGTCCCCTTCCGGCGAAGAGATTTGGGCGGGAGCCACCAGGACGGAGGGGTGGGCGAACGAGGTGGTCGGGCTCGGGCTCAATGGAAAGCAGCGCGTGGTTCTTCGCCTGCCGGGCATTCTGCGGCTTCACGATGTGTCGCGAGATGGGCGAGTGCTTCTCTCGAAAGAGTCGTGGAGGAGTGGATTGCAATTCCGTGGAGCGACCGACAAGCAAGAACGCGACCTCAGCTGGCTCGACTATGCAACTTTAAGAGACATTTCGTCGGACGGCAGCCTGCTTTCGTTCGACGACTGGGGCTCGGCAGCGGGCGCTTCCGGCTTGGCTTTCCTGCGGAAAACGGATGGGGCTCCCGCATTAAAACTCGGACAATACGGCGAGCCAATTCTCTCGCCCGATGCCAGGCAGGTGTTAGCGCTCAACGCCACCACAGTAAATCTGGTGGGTTTTGTTCTATTGCCCACCGGCGTAGGGGAAATCCAGCAGGTCACGGTGCCGGGAATGCAGCAAACCGCTTCGCAGGGATTCATGCCTGACGGAAAAGCAATTTATTATGCCGGCGATGACGGTCATGGCTGGAGGATGTATATCCAGTACTTGCCCAACGGCAGTCCGCGCGCCGTGACTCCTGCGATTTCCGTGAAGCGGAATCATTTTGAAGGTCACTATCTTTCGCCCGATGGCCGAACATTTTTTTCCCGCGACTTGAACGAGCGCGGCGGGCTCTATCCGATCGCGGGAGGAGAACCACGCCTGATTCCAAGCTGGTTACCGGAGGACATTTGGGTTGCCTGGGCGGCAGACGGGCGGGCAGTTTATGTCTATCACGACGACAAGACTTCAGCGCCTCTTTACCGGCTCGACCTTGCGACTGGGAAACGGGAACTGATTGCAACCTTGGCGCCAAGTGATACAGCTGGCGTGACGACCATCGTGAACGTGCGCATGACAGCCGACGGCAAGACTTATGGCTACTCGTTCTCCCGAGAGTTATCGGACTTATTTCTAATAGAAGGGGTGCGATAGCTGAGTTACCTAGCTTTTCAGTAAGGTAAAAGCATTGCTCTGCGGATCCTATCACCACGAGCTAATGACAATTTCCAAGCTGGTAACTTGGATATCGGCACACTGCTTTTCCATTGTTTGTCGAACTTCTATGGCTTGTTACTGATGGCATGAGTCAACTCGTCGTGAAAGACCCTGCCATCTTTCATGACGAACTGCACGTTCTCGAGCACCTTGATATCGCGCAGTGGATCGCCGCTGACCCCGATCACGTCGGCGTAAGCCCCGGGCGCAATCACTCCAATTTGGCCATCCATATCGAGCATCGTGGCAGCGCGCGAAGTCGCGCTCTGGATGGCGTCCATGGGAGACATGCCGAACTCGACCATGCGGACAAATTCCTGCGCGATGGGCTCGCTCCAGGAGATGCCGCCCATGTCGGTGCCGAAGACGATTTTCACGTGTGCCTGCAGAGCTTTCCTGAACGAGATCTCATGCACCGAGGCGCGTAAGCGGTCGCGCTTTCCATCCAGAGTGTCGGCTGGAGCCCAGTCTTTGCAGTAAACCGCCAGGGTCGGAACATACCAGGTGCCTTGCTTCAGCATCTGCGAAATCGCGGCATCGTCAAGATCGAGCCCGTGCTCAATGGAATCGCATCCGCCGTCGAGGGCGCGATGCAGGCCGATGCCTCCATAGGCGTGGCAGGCGACTTTCTTACCCCAGCCGTGGGTCTCATCAACAATGGCGTGCAGTTCCTCGACCGTCAAGGTAGGTTGTGAAACGAGTTCTCCGTGCTTTCCCACCCAGGAGCGGTGGGTCATGTAGACCTTGATCCAGTCGGCGCCATGATCGAGTTGTTCGCGCGCGGCTTTTCGAGCCTCGACCGGTCCATCCACAATCTGCGCACCTTTCGGCATGTTGAGTTCGGGAGCGTAGCCTTCCAGCATGTATCCGCCGGTGGTGGAAATGGCACGCGTCGCGACGAAAAGTCGGGGACCGGGGATGTAGCCCGCTTCAATCGCTTCCTTGATGCCCACGTCGCCGTAGCCAGCGCCCTCGGTCTCGACATCGCGAAGCGTGGTGAAGCCTTCTTCGAGAGCACGCCGCGCCGAGACTGTCGCCCGGGCTGCGCGCAAGCTCAGCGGCGCCTTCAGGATGTTCACGTCATATCCTCCCTCGGCCGGGTCTTCTCCCTGCAGGAAGATGTGAGTGTGAGAGTCGGTGAGACCGGGCAGGATCGTAGCGTTGGACAAATCGATGATCGTCGCGCTGGTTGGAATCTTCGTGCTGCTTGCATCCCCTACGCTCTCAATGCGACTTCCGCGAATGATGATGACCTGATTGTGGAGAGGCTGGTCGGATTTGCCGTCGATCAATGTGCCGGCGCGAATGGCGGTCACGGGCGCCAATGTCTGAGCAGCACTTTGTGCATTGAGGGATACGCCCGCCGTAGCCAGAGCAGCGATAAACAGAATCGAAATCTTCATGGAGTGATCTCGGGGACCAGGATGCAGTTCAAGAATCGCCTGGACAGACCGCGAGATTCTACAACAGAAGCGGTATGCCAGGCTGCAGGCCCGGGATCAGAAGTGTGCTCCGACACTCCGAGTTGAAACTATCCCAAAGAGTGGCTCGATGATCGAATCGGCTACGCTGCCGCCGCCCGCGCAGAAGCCGATGCCAGCCGGCGTGCTACCGCGGCCGAAATCGCTTGCCCGGTGTTCGCCTCGTAGTAACTGAAGGCAGGACAGGGATTAACTTCAAAGCAGTAAACATCGTCCTCTGGCGTCACCTTCAGATCAATTCCGGCAAACTCCAATCCGAGGGCTTGCGAAAGCCTGAGGCACTTTTCCGACAGCCCGCTCGATAGCGTCACCTCGCGCAGTTCGGCCGGCTCGCCTGCCTGCCGCGCTGCATACCTGTAATCGGTAGCCTCACTTCGCACCGCGGTGGCGAATGCCTCGCCGCCAACGGTATGCACCCGTAAGTTCGTTCCCTCCACAAATGCCTGAAATTGTGTCGGACACCAGCGGATCCGCTCGAGCCGCTCTTCGTCTTCGTCGTTGAGTTCCTGCACAATCGACCGCACCGCACTAATCGACTTATAAATCACACGTCCATGTTTCGCCCGAAACTCGCGGACTAACTCGGGTTCATTGGTGATTAATGTCTCGGGTACAAGAAATCCCTGTTCGCGAATCAACTGCGCCTGATACGGCTTTGAAGAGTTGCTGGCCATGGGCGCGCAGCGGTTTATGACCAGCGCCGGCGCGATCTCCATCCACCGAATCAGCGTATCGTGAAAAGATCGGCAATGTTTGCGCAAACTCGAATCCGGCGGCTCATCGGATAGCTCAGGCAGGAACCGGTCGTCCATCAACCGTGGATAGACCGCCGTGAACTCCTGCAACTGGTAAGTTCGTTCACCAACATGTAACTCCCCGACAATCTTCCCGACATTCACTTCATACCAAAGCTCGCACTTTGGGAATGTGCGCTGATTTAGCAAGACGAAATCTGCGCTCATTTTTTCCAGATTGGAAGTCACCATCTGCAAGGGTGTTTCCGAGGGAATTCCACACACCAGAATCATGAGGTTGCTCCTTGAGTAAGTGCTTCGGCCAGGCTGTGCAGCAGCGGCGCGCCGCCGACCGCGAGAGCCGGACACGGGGTCGCGCTCGCGAACATCCACTCCCCGTCTTGGCTGGCGTACAATTCGATACCCAGCAACTCGGTTCTTGCCTCCTGGGCGAGTCTCGAGCAAGCGCGTGCGACGGTCTCAGGTACGCGTGCGCCATAAACCTCGCCTCGAAATGCGATCAGGTTTATCGTGGTTGCGCGCTCGGGAGCTAGCGAAGCATAGCCGCGTTCTGCTGTGTCGTGCGAGTTCTGCCGATAAACCGGCGCCTTCAAACCGGCTCGGCTCGCGTGACATACCCACTCCGAGGAGTGAAACCAGGGCCCGCACAATCCGATTGCCCCCGGCCGGTTGATGACTACGCCGGGCAGACCTTGCAGCCAACTCAGGTAAAACGCAACTAACTCTGCTTGCGCGTATTCCCGATCAGAAATAGCCGCCTGCTGTTCAATGCCCGGAGCCGGAGTCAGCAGGCGGTTGATTACTCCCTGAATTCTTGAACTGCATAACACGCGCCCGTCCGGGAGAGTAACTCTGAATTGTGTGGCGCTGCCCTGCAATCGATGTTCCCACCGGCTGCCAAAAGCTAACCTCTCTGACACCACTAACTCGATTGGCCCCACGCCTAACTGGCGGAGACCCTCGTAGACCCATAACCCCGAAGCATCCGAGGAAGAACACAATACGAGCCACATTCCCGTTTCCTCCTAAAAAAAATGAAGAGGGCAGGCACCGCAGCCTGCCCTCGCGCAGGACTAGCCCTTGCCTTTCGCCTGAGGTTCCTTGGCTTCAGGCGCTTTTGCCGCTCCCGCCGTGCCTTGCTTGGCCGCATCAGGCTCCTGCTTCAGCGCGCCCTGGCTCAGATCGGGCCGCAGATTTTCTGGAATGAAGTGCAATAGCTGTGCCACCGTCGCTTCCAGGGCGGCAAGCCGTTGCTCCACCGGTCCGCCCGGAGAACCGTAACCCACCACGCCTTCGAATTCGATCTTCTCAAACTTTTCAAACTTCTCGTGTTTGAATTCCTTGATCTCGAGCTTTTCTTTGGTCTCGTGCTTCTCGAGCTTGAACTCTTTGATTTCTGCCTTGATCTCCTTTTGGAATTTTTCGAAAGCGGAGTACTTTTCAAGATTCTTCTGAGCTCCAACACCGGCCGGAGCCGCCGCGAGTTGCGCCTGGGGATAAATCTCGTGCCCTTCGGTTTTTGGAACTTTGTCTAAGTGGCCTTCTTTCCCTTCGAGTTTGTGTTCCTTCTCCTTGTCCTTCTGATATTCCTTCTCTTTCTCCTTTTCCTTACCCTCTTTCGGGTATTGCTTGATATCGTGAACGTCTTTGTGCTCTTTTTGTTCCTTTAGTTCCTTCTCGACTTTCTCTTGCTTGTCTTTGTTCTCTTGCTTCTCCGATTTTTCGTTTTTCTCAGCCTTCAGAGCCTCTTTTTCTTTCAGAGCCTCTTTGGGAAGATCCTTCTCAACAATCTGCTTTTCTTCGAACTGTTTCGAGGGCATGGCTGTTCTCCTTCTAGTCATTTGCCGGTCGCCGGTGCGAATTGCCGCAACTTGCGGTTTGACTTTCAGGGGAATAGTGCAGCCCGAGGAGAAAGCGTTTCACAAAGCCTGAGGCCGCGCACCTCCGAGCAGCAGAATGTCCCTGCGGCTTTTGCGGTAAATAAGGAGAGCCGCTGCCCCTATTTTTTCGCAACGATTTTGCGCGGCTCGTCACTATCGTCTCGACGAAGAAAATTCTCGAGGAGGGTCGAGATGCCGAGACTAAGAGACATTCTCCTGACGCTACTGATTTCCAGCGCGGGACTTCTGATGGTGGCATTCACAGGCTGCGGGCCGACTTCGCCACCACTCAATACGTTAACCTTGCTCCCAACCGACGCCAATCCAAGTTGCACTGTGCCGCCGGCTACGTTTCAAACCTGGTTCGCAAAGAACCCGATCACTGCAGG
Source organism: Candidatus Sulfotelmatobacter sp. (assembly GCA_030039195.1). GTDB lineage: Bacteria > Acidobacteriota > Terriglobia > Terriglobales > Acidobacteriaceae > Sulfotelmatobacter. Next base: position 10,262 of record JASHQK010000057.1, on the reverse strand, counting down.
CGGGGCCGTGAACCCGGCAAACAGCGTTACCTTCCCGAACACACCCAACTGCAGCTTTTATCAGTGGGCAATGCAGGATTTCCTGTGGCTGACCTCGCCGACCACGTCGGTGTATGGAGGAAGTGGGCTGATTCTAGATTCGCCCGCGTTTTTCGATGTCTCACCGCCCACCGGAAGCGAAGGCGGTCCTCGCACGCTGCTGCCCCATACGGGCGGGTTCATCCATCCTCTCGTTTTGCGCGCCGCCCAAGCTGGGCCGCATGGATTGCAGATAACATTTGACACCTCCGGAACCCCGATCGAAGTGAAACCCGCCCAGCCGAAAACTCCGCTGATCGTCATCAATGCGCAAGGGCAACGGATACAAGTCGCACATGCGAGACTGGGCCCTAACCGCAAGCCCATCCTGCTGGATACGAAGGGGAATGTCATTCAGACGCTGCCATCGCAAGCGACCAAGCCGCAAGCTCGCGCGCAGGCAAGCGAAACCGCGGTGTCGACGATGGCGGTCGCGACGCGATTCACGATTGACGGGATTTTCATCTTCGTCGATCCCGCGCTCGCGGTCATCGATGTCGAGCAGGGCGAGGCCGACACGAACGGCGTTCTGGAGGCTCAGACTTCGGCCGGCGGATCCCTGATCTACTACGCGACGATTGTCAACGATGTCTATGCTTACTACGCGACGGGGGTGGCGGATCATGCCATCTCGCTCGTCGGCGACGGAATCTGCACCGCCTCGGGGAGCGCTCCGTGTTTCCCGACCACGCAGCCACAGTTGAATCAGATCGTATCGTTTGCCTCGGGACATACAACATTTCCCGATGCCACCGCCCTGGCGATCGAAATCAAGTCGGCATGGGTAGTAGCTGCGGGGCTTCCTAACCTAAGCAGTTACATTACGATGAATGCCACCATTCCGACCTATAATCCGGCCGCTCCTCCGCCTCCGGGGACCAAGACGATGACCGCCACTGGACAACAGACCGTGCAATTGGCGCTGGTTGGCATGCACGTTGTCGGAAGCGCTGCCGGTCACCCGGAGATGATCTGGTCGACCTTTGAGCACGTCAACAACGTGCCGGCTGCCGCCTACTCTTACATCAATACGAGCAACGCCACCGTCTCCGTGCCGCAGAATGTTTCTCTGGTTCCGACAATTGGGGGATCGAGCGCGCCCTGGCTGTTCTCTTCCACCAGCGCCACAACCTTCAACTCGCAAAACATGTCCTCCAACGCATTCAGTTCGCCGGCGACGATTACCGCGAACGGGAGTGGGACAATCTCTCCCAGCAACACGATACGGTGGAAGGCTTTCGGAGCAGCCTCCGACATCGTCCCGAATCCGGTCGACGCGTCCACCGCTGCTTCCAACACGGAAATCATCGCCATCAACAACAGCATTCAGTCGATGCTCGCAAGCGGTGACGTGCGCGGCAACTATATCCTGACCGGCGCCACTTGGACCGTGTTCGGCGGGGCTCCCATCGGCGGCGCGAGCATAGCAAGCTGCGCGACAAGTCCAGTTTCTGGTTGTCCGGTCGGGACCAGCGCGCTTTCAAACAGCACCATGGAAACGTATGACCAGGGCAAGGACAACACCCTGGCAAATGGCGGTTCAAACTGTCTGAGCTGCCATAGCAACGGAAACACGACCGGCGTAAGCCATGTATTCGGAGCGCTCAAGCCACTCTTCTAGCAACCAAGGGGAGTGGCTGAGTGAGTAGATACAAAACAGCCATTCTCCTTGCGGCCCCCGGACGCGAGGTGCTCGCAAATCCTTTTTCGTGCGATCGCGTCCATGTGAATCGCGCAAGGAGGAAGAGGGTCACGAGCCGTTGTACAACTGAAAAGGGGCCCAGTAGAACGGCTTGTGCAACGGTCCGCTGGAACGAAGCAGAGTCAACTTGGCGCGGCGCAGGGCAAGATCCGGGGCCGCGCCTTTTTTCAGTTCGCCGTAAAGCTCGTTCATCAGCTGGGGACTGGAAGCGTCACTGACATCCCACAAAGCGCCGATGACGTTGTGGGCGCCCGCGCCGACGAACGCCCACGCCAGCCCGACCAGTCCCTCACCAGAGTAAGCCCGCTCGCCGGCGCTACGGCAGGAGGAGATCGTCACCAATTCGGCATGGAGCCGGTGTCCGAGAATTTGGCGGGCGTTGAGCTTGTAAGAGTCCTGGTTCGCATCGCGCGACAGCACGATCGCGGAATCCAGTGGACTCAAGCGGCTGGCTGTCCCATGGGCGACAAAATGGATAAAGGAGAATTGCTCCGGCTTACTCGTCAGATATGCCGACGGAGTTGCGTGCTCGCGACTGAATATCTCTCTCTGTGCTGGATAAAAGTGCTGCTCGATCTCAGTGACCTCGACGTTCGCATTTCGCAATTGCGGGAAGTCTTCATTGGGCGGAACTGGATCGCCGAAGAGCAGGAGATTGCGCGCGGTCCGGTTGCCCTCGGTATGAAATGTCTGCAACATGCGCAGCGAACCAGCCGTCGACAGCGTCACATCCTCGATCCAATAGTGCGGCTGGGCGGCAGGAGTCCGCAGAGTTTCAAAATTCAAGCTGTAGAGGCAGCCATCCGGCACGATGAAGACTCTTGCATCTTGTCCGATCAAGTCTTTTGCCGGTTCCACAAGAATCCGATACAGCGCTGTGCCGTCCTCGCTTGCAGCTGGAGTGGACTCACGCTGCTCGATGATGGCTGTTCGGTAGCGTTCAACCCGGCTTTTGATCTCTGCCGCCGATGGCAACTGGAACAGAGTAACTCTCCGCGGTGTAACTGCCCACAAGTAAGATCGTTCTTCACCCAGCCAGTAATAAAGAACCGTGCCTCCGGCGTCGCTGGCAATCTGGCGTGCATTCAGCGGCTCGGGTGTTAATAGACTCTTCTTCGAGAGCAGTCCCAGTCCTTCCTGGAGAGTGCGAGCACGGCTGAAATCGGCGACCTGCAAGGCTTCTGCGACCTTCCCGCGCTTGATCAGCAAACCGATGTAGTCGTCGTAGATGTGAGCCGCGTTGCTCAGAAACGGCAGGCGGGAATCGACATCGCGTAGCCCGGAGCGTGCCGTTTCGAAAGTATTGAGGGCGGCGCGATATCCGCGCTCGGCAAGATCGAACTGGCCTTCATCCTGGTAGAGCCGGGCTATCGAGCGCTGCGATTCCCACTTCAAGAACACGGGAGAATCCGGAGAGTCGGCAACCTGGAGGAAGTCTTTTTCTGCAGCGGATGTGTCGTGCAGCCGAGCAGCGATGCGTCCGAGAACAAGCTCGGGATAAACCGCGTCCCGTCCATTCTGATCGTGCTGCGCACTGGCCAGAGCCTCGTCGGCATAGCGCTTGGCGTCGTCCAGCTTGCCAGTTTGCTCGGAGACAAAGGCCAGGGCGATCAGGGAATTGATGATGTCTTCCTTGCTGTTGAGCTGACGCGAGAGGTTGAGGGATCGGGCGAAGGATCGCTCGGCAGTTGCGAAGTCGTGAGCGTCCATGTAGATATAGCCAGCGTCTGTAATCCATCGGATCTGATCGGTGATGTCTCCCAGCTTTGCCGCTTGCTGTTCGGCTTCCACGAACATAGCCAGGGCTTTTTCAGGATCGCCAAGTTTGTAGTAGGCCCAGCCCATGTTTCCGAGCGCGGTCTGAGCAATATCGGTGTAGCCGCCCGGTACGGCAATCCTTCGCGCGGCATCTGCCCAGTCCAGCGTCTCGTTAAAATGCGCCTGTTCGTCTGCCGACCAACTCAAGTCCAGAAGCGCACTCGCTTCCCAGAAACGATCGCCGCTTGACCGAGCTGCCGTGAGGACGCGTTCAAAGAACACTTGCGCGCTTGAGTAGTGGCCGCGTTCCATTTCCAAGTCGCCCTCCGCGCCGAGGACATCGCCGCAGACGCGGTAAGCGTTGACCGAGCAGAGCTGTTCGGCCGCGCTCAACGCGCGCTCCGCCTCCGAAAACCTGTGCAAGGAGGTGTAGGCCAGACCCTCCCACCGCAGTTTTTGGACGGCGGACTCTCCAGTGGGTGCTATGGCTGGGCCCGAGGCCAGCATCGTTAGAGCTTGCTCGTTTTTGCCTTGGGCATACAGTACGCGCGCCCGGAGGATTGTGAACTTCCACGACCATTCGGGGCTGAGGGCGTGGAACTCGTTATAGCCCTTCTCCGCTTCCGAAGCAGCACCTACGGGATCTCCTTTGCGAAGGGTTTCCCTCGCATGATCGTAGACCGCTTGCGGGTTACGCGGCTGCGGGCAGCTGGACAAGAATGCAGCAAGCAAAATTGTTGCAATTGGCGTGACCAGACGGAGTCCTGCAATGCGTACGAAATGCGTCGGGGTTGTTCGCGTCGTAACGCAGTTTGGCAAGAAGGGCGGAGCCATAACTTTGCATCCGTCGGGAAATTCTAACGTGGAGAACGAAAGAAAGCATTTGGCACTTTCTGCTAAGTCAAGCAACCGCGAAAGTAGGCCGGCGCTAATGCAGAAGCGTAGAAGATCACTTGGGCGCGGCGAGTCGGGCGATCCGTATGGGAACGGACGCGAAGAGTGATGTTGCCCGCGCGAGAATTGCCGGTGTGAGGATGGTCGCGCGCAGCGTGTGAAGGCGATCTGTTCTTAGTTTCCGCCGCCCTTGCTGCCTCCGCCGTTGGAGTCAAGAGCGACAACCGAAATGCCTCCTTCCGCGAGGCAGCCCATCTTGATTTTGAGCATGGTCAAGCGAAAGCGGTACTTATCGTAGATTCCAGCCGCAGGATCACCGTAGGTTTGTGTGACAGTAAGGTCGCCCAAGACGATCCGGCCGAAGTGAGGCACGTGAATGACGTGCCCGAGGGGCACGCCGGAGCTGCTCTGAATGCTATTGACCACGGAGCACCTCAGCCGACGACCGCCATTACCGTCCGACGCGATCGAGGGAACCTCTCCAGCAGCCCACTCCGGCAGCTGGTTTGCGGGCGAAAAACGGCCTTGCTGCTCGACGATCCGCCGGCTGACATCAGCGTCGTCTAGATACGATCTGTCATCATCGTGACGCGGACCCAGGAGGTCGCGGTTGAAGTCAAGTTCGACCGGGCGCCCATCGATGCGCAGATTGTCAAACCGAGTGCCGAGAAACGTAACCGAGGGCACCTGGCCCTTTCCGTAAACGGGGTGGGTGGTCGAAATCTGAGCGACCACGCGATCGGCGGTCACAACGTCGAGCACGTTCAGGCCCTCGATCACCGAGGTGGTGAGGGTCGTAAAGCCCTCGATCTTGGTACTTGGACGTCCGGCGACCTGGGTATATCCGCCTTTGTAGGAGAGGATTCCCTCAAGGCGGAATGGTTCGGCCTGTCGAAACTGATAGTGGCCGTCGCCATGCAGGATGACCTGCGCTTGCGGCCTGATTTTTTCACGTAGCGGCTGCTCAATGTCGGCTGACAGAACATCAGCTGCCGCATCATATTTGTGAATGGGTTTGCGTGCTGATCCAACCATCGGTAAATCATCCGGAAGTGCTGACATGGTTGTGCCTCCTGCAACTTATTGCATCGGATTCTGTAACTTGATCGGATATCGGCCCAGATCCTCGCTGACTCCTTGCGCAGTAATGCCGTACACCGACAGACTGCCGGGGGCGTGGTCGCTCGCGGGAACATAGAGCCATAATGAGTCACTCCCTGTTGCCGCAGCGGTTTGCGACCATTCCAGTTGTCCCTCCACGCTGTACAAGTTCAACTTATAGGAGGAAAAGTTCCGATCAGGCGGAAGGTTTAAGGTTAGCCCGAATGCTTTCCCGATGGGAGCGGAAACCGCAATCGGCTCAGTGCCCCTGACACTCAGATTCACCACCGCCGACGCAAGTATCTGCGGAGCACTGGCTGTTTTCTTCAGGGCGAAATAGTTCCAGGATTGATAGCCGATCGCGAGCAGCAGAAGAGCAAAAACAGGCGCGGCCAAGGAGGGCCGCAGCCATGTCATCCATCGGGCGCGTGCCGGTGAGGCTGCGCGTCGTGACTGAGCACCCATTGTACGTACGACCGTGGGCTGACTTTTCTCCGCATTCAGTATGATCTTGCTTTCGTCGACGAATAAAGCTCCCGCATGCACGTCGGCCGCGCATTCCGGACATTCGAAGTAGTGCTCCTCGAACTCGTCGCGAAGTTCTGGCGCAAGCTCGTTGAGTAAGTAGCGCTCGGCCATTTTCTGGCTAACCACTGAGTTGTGGTCCATAAGTGAAAGCTCCCGTGTGATGCTGCTCCGGCGCTGGTGCACCGGTGCAGTACTTCAAGCGGGCGTGAACTCCGGCGCGTCGTTATGTCTCAGATATAAAGACCTGAATAACTTCTTGGCCCGATGCAGTAACACGCGCAGATACTCTCGATCCACGCCGAAATCCCGACATACCTCGTCTTTATCCCGCTCTTCGAGAAGAACCTCTCGCAACAAACGTCGATCGCGTTCGGGCAGCTGATCGAGAACCTTGCGCACTTTGTCCTGGGTCTCGCGCGAACTGTAAGTGGCCAGCGGATCAGGAATTGGAGATGGCGGTTCATCCTGCATTTCGTCATCGGCCAAAACATGTTTGCCCGCCTCGCGATAGTGCTCCTGCAGAACGTTATTACAGATGGAGTTCACGAACGATCCAAGCCGTTCCGGCTGGTAAATCTTGTCTTCGCGCAGAGCAACGTAGAAGCGGGCAAAGGTTTCCTGGCGCACATCCTCGATGCCTTCCGGGGAACGCAGTCGCGAGCGCAGTTTCACGTGAATCAGCGCCGTAAAATATACGCGAAAATGCTCCTGGGTTCGATAGTCTCCAGCACGCAGCCGTTCGACATAAGCCTGATCAAAGGAGTGGAATTCCAAGGGCCCGCCCCGGTCCTTGCGAGATAGGAGACAGTGTAGCACCTCGCCCGCGGACCCGTACTCGTTCCTTTGGACGACGAAAAGCGTGGATATTGAGGTCGAAAAGGGACGTTTCGGAACTTCATGACCATCGCAGCGATGTCCGGTCGACGAGATGGAACGGGCAGGATTCATGGGGAATAGTCAGGTTCTCTTTGTTTGCTCCGAGGGCGGCCATCCGCCAGATATCGGGGGAGAAGATACAGAGCAAAGCGCCGGAACCGCTTCCCCCCGGTCGGCTCCGGCACTCTACTGGAGTCTGGCCAGAGGTTTTCCAGCTGGACTCCCTCAACTGTGGGACATCGCGCCGTTCTGGTGCTGTGTTCCACTCATCCAGATAGTGCAGAACGGGTCAAATTCGTTTCAAAGAAATGAAACGCTCGTCGCGGCCGGGAAAAGAGTCCACATTCCTTGCGCGTTCCCTTCGACCGGGGAGTTGGGACGTTATCACGGACCCGGCTGGCAATTCCTAATGGCCACCTGCCTGGGCCTTGATTAAGTCGTCGAGATAGTCTGGCCGTGCATCATCGCGCACCAGGTGCGGATAACGTGGGCCGTCATGGTAAGTAATCGTACAGGTGCGAAAATAATCGTCCACGACGACGAGGAGTGAGATCGGTTGTGAAGTGTCTTTTGCAGATTTGATCGCGTCCGAAAGTAATTCCGGGGTGTAAACGCGGCCGTTGACGCCAACGATTTTCATCTGGGAAGAGATGCCGGCCTCAAACGCAGGGCTTCCGACAATCGCATCGGTGACCACGCCGTCGCCGCCCACCTGAAGGCCGATGGAATAGACATCGCTCGGATGGCCGCGACGTCCTTCCAACTTCGGAGGCTTGTCGTCGAACACAACTTTCCAGCCGCCGTTTTCGATCCCTCCCACGGGAGCTTCCGCAGAAGTGGAAGTCAGCCTGGTGTGAAAAAATCCGGCCCAATCAAACGGCGCCAATGCGTTGAGAGTCTTCACCAGGTCGTCGAAGGTATAAGTCTTTACCTCAGGCCCACGATTGGGCCCGCCGTGGAATTCCTGGCAGAAATCGTCAATCGATTTTCTGCCACCAGACTCACGATGAATGATTGTGGCCACTTCAAGCCAAAGCAGATCGCCCTCATCGTAGTAATCGGTACCGCGGCGCCAGTTCATCCAGCCGCCTCTTGCGAAGCCAAGCCCGGGTTCTGCAATTGCGGTATCAAGCAAAGGACGCCAGGTTCGGCCGGGGCGTCCGGGTCCCAGCATGGCCGCGATGCTGGCCAGGTACTCGTGGTATTGGTCTTGTGTCCACAAGCCGCTGCGCGCGGCGAGCATGGGGCCGAGATAATCTGTAAGCCCCTCATAGCCCCATAGGAGGTCCGTCTTCATGGGCTGCTCGTAGTAAGGGACGGTCAGATCTGCGGGCCGGCGAAACTTGCCATTCCAGGAGTGGACAAATTCATGCGCCAGCAGTCCGCCGAGCGACTCACCGGAACTTGGCGAAAGAAGAGTCCGCTCGGGCAAACGGCTGTTGTTCGACTCGTGGTGTTCGAGGCCGAAATGCGCCACGTGATCGCTGAGCGCGAGCAGAAAATGATAATCGCGATAGTGGCGAGCACCAAAGAGTTTGCCCGACTCGGCCACGAGATTGATCATCTCCTTCTGGTTTTCAGGGCTCATGTTCAGAGCATCTGCGCTGTCGGCAGCCATGTCGATTTCATGATGGATGGGTTCGCCCGGCGGAGTGAGGTCGATGCTCCGGTAAAACTCTCCGTTGATTACGGGCGAGTCCACGAGCAGATCTAGAGAAATCGGTTTGAATGAGACCTGGTTCCCGACCTGACCATTGACAGGAAGCGAAGTGCCGAATTTCCATCCCTCCGGCAGCAGAAGTTTGGCTTGGTACGTAAGCTTTTCCGCGAGAACGTCTGCCGGATAAAGTACGACTTCGTTCCATTCGAGCACCAGCAATTTGTCAGTAGCCGAGCCGCCGTCAGGCTCAATATAGTCAAAATCAACGTTGAGATGGCTGACACCCTGCGGGACTTCCACATGGAACGTAAAAACATCCAGCAGATCACGCTGCCACGGGATGGTCTGCCCGTTTGCCTCGAATTTGAGGCCGGTCACATTTGCGATGGGTCCATCGGGCCCGTGCTCGCCGGGAATCCATTTCGGGTAGTAGAGCGTCAGAGGCCCAGGTTTGACGGGCATTACCAAATGGGTGTGCAGCAGCTTCTGCGGAGTTTTAGTCGCGTCCACAGTGACGACGATTGCCTCTTCGGCGAGCGCGGCACACGCGGCCAGCGCCAGGACTGACGCGAGAAATACCAACGACCGAAAGCGGTGCAGTTTCATGCGAATGCTCCTCGAAAAACCGGAATAAAGTCACGGTGCATCATACCTGCTTCGCGCTGCTCTAGTCCTTTCTCGCCATTTGTTATGATCCCCACTGCACCGCGCCTCGATCGGCAGGATGGCACCCTCGTATTGCATTCCACACGATGTAACGGAGACGGGTCCCATGCAGAACTGGATTAATAATTCGATTGCAGTCATTTTCTTTTTCGCAAGCGCTTTCAGCGCTCCTCTTGCGCTATTCGGCCAAGCACCTCGTTATGACCTGCTATTGAAGGGCGGACATGTCATCGACCCCTCGAATCACGTCGACGAGGTAAGGGACGTCGCGGTTTCCCAGGGCAAGATCGCAGCCGTCGAAAAAAATATTCCTGCCGGCGAAGCGGGAAAGGTGGTCGACGTTTCAAACCTCTATGTGACGCCGGGCCTGATTGATATTCATTACCACATCGGGCACGGTGGAGCGCCGCTGAACTGGTTCGCGCCCGATGGACGATCGCACTTTATTCCTTTGGGCATTCCGGCAGACCTGGCTTTGCAGTCCGGTGTCACGACCATTGTTGATGCCGGAACGGCCGGTGCTGACACGTTTCTGCAGGAAAAAGAAGAGGTAATCGACCATGCCAGAGTTCGCGTGCTCGCCTTTCTGAATATCGTTTCGAACGGCATGCAGGGCGGACTCGAGCAGAGCCTCGACGAAATGGATGTGAACCTTTGCTCGGCCACGATCAAGAAATATCCAGACATCATTGTCGGAGTCAAAACCGCCCACTACTGGACCAACCTGCCTTGGGATGCCGAGCACGTGCCCTGGGCCGCAGTGGACCGGGCCATCGCTTGCGGCCAAGCCGCCAATGTTCCGGTCATGTTCGACTTCTGGCCTCGGGAAGACAGAACTTACGAGGATCTCATCCTCAACAAGATGCGGCCGGGAGACATTCATACCCACGTTTTCGCGCAGCAATTTCCCATCATTCTTCCCGACGGAAAAATCAATCCTGCACTGGCCCAAGCCCGCGCCCGCGGAGTTATTTTTGACGTTGGCTACGGAAGCGGCAG
>JASHQK010000610.1 GCA_030039195.1 Candidatus Sulfotelmatobacter sp. | reverse complement strand
CGGATGTGGGCGGGCGTGCGCGATTCCTGCAGCTGTTGAAGACTTTCGCCCGGTTCGGGCCAGTGCACGTTCCATAAAGCCGCGCGCGGCGAGATCAGCCCGATGCGGCTGCGCACCATCGCCGGGATCGCTTCGGGCAAATCCGGGGTGAGATTGTCGAGGGCGGTGCGGATCGTGCGGCGAAACCAGCGCGGCGTGAGCTTTCCCTGGCCCGCAGATTCATAAATCGGGACGATGCGACCCACTTCGAGCGACTCCGCTGCTTTCTTTCCTGCGCCATCGGCGCCGTCAGCCTCGCCCAGAATTTCGAACTGCGGCTGGATGATCTGTAACTCGCGGTTGCGCTGGTCTTCTTCGACCTTGCCGTAAAGAGCGATCATCTGCCCGGGCTTGAATTTGTCCTGCAGATATGTGGCATGAAACCAGAGGCAGCGCAGGCGTGCCCGGCCCTGGCCGACCGTCAGCTGAAAGATGGGCATGCGGCGGGTGCGGAATAATCCGGAGTTGCGCACTTCGGCAATGACAGTCGCCATCTCCCCCGGCCGCAACTCCGCGATCCCACGCGGATTCAGCCGGTCCTCATAGCGAAAGGGGAGATAGTGCAGGAGATCGTCGACGGTTCGAATGCCTTTGCCGACGAGGATTTCGGCGATACGCGGGCCTACGCCTTTGACGTACTGAACCGGAGTGGAGAGCTCTAGCATGGACGAAGACTCAAGTCGGAAAGAGCATGTTAGCAGGGCGCCGGGTCGGCTGTGCGCGAGCATGGAACTGATCGGCAGGCAGAACCGTACAATCATCTGGAGGGGTTTCCGCGATGGTCAAATTCCTGCTGTGGTGCATCCTGTTCGTCCTTTGCTGGCCGCTGGCTCTTCTGGCTCTTGTTGTTTATCCGTTGGTGTGGCTGTTGCTTCTGCCCTTTCGAATCGTCGGCGTTGCGGTTCACGGCGTGCTGGAGGTGATTTTTCTGGCGATCACGCTTCCCTTCCGGCTTTTGGCGGCACCGTTTCGCATATGATTTCTGGCCGTGGATTGCTGGCCGCGAGCTTGCACTAGAATGGACTCGGCTGACAAACGTCCATGGCGCTCAACCTGAATGATATCGAATGCCGCGTCCTCGGGTCGTTAATCGAGAAGGACATCACCACCCCTGATTACTATCCGCTGTCTTTGAATGCGCTGGTCAACGCGTGCAATCAGAAAAATAATCGCGATCCGGTGATGACTGTTGACGGGGCAGCGGTCCGCCAGGCGCTTTCAAGTTTGCAGGAGAAACGAATGGCTGGGCCGGCGAGCGGGGCTGACAGCCGCGTGCCAAAGTTCGAGCATCGGTTGCAGGAGGTTTTTAATTTCGACCGGCGGGAGATCGCGATGGTTTGCGTTCTGCTTTTGCGTGGGGCGCAGACTCCCGGCGAACTGCGGGGACGCACCGACCGCATGTATCACTTCGAAGCGCTCGAGGATGTAGTTTCCACGCTCGACCGGCTCGCTCAACGGGATCCGCCGCTCGTTTGTGTGCTTCCGCGGCAGCCTGGAACGAAAGAATCGCGTTACATGCATTTGTTCTCGGCCGAACCTGCGGCGGTGAGCGAGATTTCGCCGATGCAGTCAACGCGGCAGCCAGCGACGGCGGCGGACGATCGCGTGGCTCGACTGGAAAACGACGTAGCTCAACTTCGGCAGGAACTCGTGGACGTGCAGCAGCAACTGGCGGAATTCAGAAAGCAGTTCGAATAACCCTGGCGGGTTTCGGTGCGCCTGGCAATGTTCTGACCAACCAAAGAGGGCACGAAGGTGCGCAAAGGGAACCAGAGCTTTCCCCGGCCTCGTTTTCCTGCTTGTCCTTGGTTTGGTGAATTGAGGATACTGCAGAATTCCTGTTCCCGATGCACGCCTGTGCGGATTGGTGTAGCCTGATTGGATCAGCCCGGAGGGACGCATGCATCGCCGCGAATTCCTCGTACGTTCCGTGAGTGCAGCGGGAGCGGCCTGGTTTTTTCCGAAATCGATCGTCAACGCGATCGCCGACCAGGTACTTCCAAGTAAATTTTCCGCGTCGGACACGGTGACGCTGGGCAGCACTGGGATCAAGACCAGCCGCTTGGCGATGGGCACTGGCACGGTCGGTTCGGGACATCACTCGCACCAGACCGCACTGGGCGTCAAGGGCCTCTCGGATCTTCTGCTGAACGGGTACGATCACGGCCTGCGTTTTTTCGACTCCGCCGATTCGTATGGAAGCCATCCGCACGTGGCGGAAGCGCTGAAGCATGTTCCGCGCGACAAAGTTACGGTGCTGACGAAGTCATGGTCGCGCGATGCCGCGGGCATGCGCTCCGATCTCGATCGCTTCCGGCGCGAACTGGGCACGGATTATCTCGACGTTTGCCTGATGCATTGCCTGAGCGAAGGTGATTGGACGGATCGCTATCGCGGCGTGATGGATGTGCTCTCGGAGGCGAAGCAGAAAGGCATCATCCGCGCCCATGGTTGCTCGTGTCACACGATCGAAGCTTTGCGGGCCGCGGCGAAATCGCCGTGGGTGGAAATCGATCTGGCCCGGATCAATCCCATTGGAGCTTACATGGATGCTGATCCCGCAACCGTAGTCAGCGTGTTGAAGGAAATGAAAACCGCGGGAAAGGCAGTGGTGGGGATGAAAATTCTGGGCCAGGGCACGTTGCGCGAGCGACAGGATGAAGGCATCAAGTACGCGCTGTCGCTCGGAGTGCTCGATGCGTTCACGATCGGCGCGGAAAGCAAGGCCGAGCAGGAAGACCTGATTCGCAGGATCGCGGCGGCGTAGGGTGCCGCGTGCGC
>JASHQK010000609.1 GCA_030039195.1 Candidatus Sulfotelmatobacter sp. | reverse complement strand
GGAGAGGCGACAGAAATTGTAACGCAGCTTACGTCGTATAGCTTAAGTGCTGAAAAATCCTGTGCCTGTTGAAAAAGGAACCAGCTGAGTAATTTCGGCGAATTTCGGTGCGTCCGTTGAACGAGAATTCAACAACTTACGCACCAAATTTTGGGTCAAACGCGTGCCAAAAGAGTTTTTCAACAGACACTCCTGATTTCACTCATCATTCGGTCAAAACGTGTAATCGCCTATCGGGACTTCTCTACTCGGAAAGATGGGATTTTTCACCAAGTGTCTAATCGCCGATTTCCTCGCGCAATTCGCACGCCCGATGGAATCAGGTTGTCGTATTCAAAAACCCACGCAGTCGGAGGTACACTCGGAGGGTTTCCGCAGAACACCCCACCACAGCCACATAGCTAACGCCGCCAAAACCAACATCGGCAGAATCAGCAGGCTTCCTTCTGGCCCTACAGTACCGCCGCTCCAGACTGGATTTCCCAAAGGGTGTGACAGCAGCAGGTGGTTCTGGATTTTCAGACCGCTGTCCGGAGTTCCATAGAAGTAGCTTTGGCCCCAATCCCACCCGGTATGGAACCCAATGGCCCACCACAGTGATTTGGTGTACCAGAGGCTAACGCAGAAAACGAATCCTCCTAACGCAGCGACCGCCACTCCCCAATGCGACTCACCACTGTTGGAGAGATGTGCCGCACCAAACAGCAGTGAGAGAACCACCGCTGCCCACCAAAAGCCAATTCCCCGAGTTAGCGTAAATTGAAGGTAGCCACGCGTCGCTGACTCCTCAAGTAGGCCAACGACCAGAAAACCCAGACCCCAGGCAACCGCCCATTTCCACGCAGCGAAGCCGCTGAGCATTAGACCATCGAAGACAAGGAGCGCTGACTTCCACAAGATGCCGACCAGAATAGACAAAGCCACAAAACCCCATCCCAGGCCGCTCACTAAACGGGTCAACCCATGGTGGCCGGCATAACCGTAGGTAACAAACCGGCGACGTTCGATTCGCGCCATGACGGCGATGGCCAGTAGCACGATGAAAAGCGGGATCGATTCATCTAGGAACCCGAGGCCAAATGGCATCGGTCCTTTAGGTAGAACTGGAATGAAATGGCGCTCCACTCTCTTCACGATGGTGTTCAACACCAGAACGATCAGAATAAAAAGCAAAGCGCCCCAGCCAGAGCGAATACCCTGGCCGCCGATGAAAAGACGTCGAAGCTTAGCGCTGCTGGTCGGAGCCTGATTCTGCGATAGGTATGCCGAATTCGACTGTGATGAAGTGCTCACTTCGGAGTCTCCTGCCGTGCGACCAGTCAAAGGCGCTTTCTAATAGTCAGCAATTGAGACCTTACGGCGCAATCGAATATAATTCGAATCTCCTATGGCAATAGCAACACTTGACCAAATAGATTTCGAGATAATCCGGCTGTTGCAGAAGAACGCGCGATTGTCGAATAAGCAGGTGGCCGCTGCGGTCAAACTTGCACCCTCCACCTGCCACGAGCGCATAAAGAACCTGCAAACTTCGCAGGTCATTCGCGGTGCTCATGCCGAAGTGGACATGCGGGCGATTGGGTTGAATCTTGAGGTGCTGGGTTTTATCAAAGTGGCAAAGTATGAGAGATCCGCGATCAACAAACTAATGGACGATATGGCGTCCATTCCTGAAGTGCGCCGCGTCTTTCTAGTTAGCGGGCGATACGACATCATCTTTCTCATGACGGTAAGAGATATCGATCATCTTCGTAACGTGGGGTTCGATCGCATTACCAGCCTGCCCATGGTGGTGAACATCGAAAGCGCCATAGTATACGACAGCCGCACAAGAAACGAACTTCCGATCCCTGCAGATGTGGTCCAGTCGCCCAAAAAATCCATTCGTCCGGCGAGGCAAGCAAAGACCGAGAGGAACCGGACGACAAACAGATGAGTCAACACTCATTCCATGCCCTTCGGCGCGTTTACTGAAAGTGGCCGAGAAATAACGTATCCGCAGAGTTTCTGGTTTTCGCGCGAAAACCTGCTTGAATCGCTGTCTACGCGTGGTGTCTCTATGCGATCTTCTTTGCTTGTGTGTCAGAACGACTTACCGGAGACATTTTCTTAGCGAGGATCGCAAGTAGACGCTGAACCTTCTTGTCTTCTATTCGGGGAGTGGCCGATTAAAGCTGAGCTGAGCTTCTCGCTGAGATTTCTGCTCTAATTCAGACTGTTGTGGAGCGTTCTGGTTTCCTGACTGTCGAGGCGGGAACAGGATCCGTTTGCGGTAGCAGGCACAGAATGAACAGGCGCCCCCGTTTCCTCCGAAGAACTGCGCCCCTGCCTGAGTACTCGATCCACGCTTTCGTTGCGGATCAGACCGACCTGGTGCTCGGGTCCGCTCGATACGGGAGCGATGAACCGATATCCTTTGCTGTAAACAGTCTGCACGAAACGGGGCTGTTCCGCATTATCCTGCAAGACCCTGCGGACTCTTCGGATCGTGTCGTTGATGTTTCTGTCAGTATCAACAGAGACTTCTTCTCGCCCCCAAATTCTTTTAACAATTTCGTCGCGACTAACCAGCTGACCTGGCCGCTCAACGAGGAGATGCAGCAGCTCCATCGGAATGCGTGACAACTTGAGCGGCTCGCCATTGGATCGCAACTCATAGGCGGCGATATCGAGCTCAAAGCCGGCACCGAACCGGAATGTCCGCTTGTTCTGCCTTGTCTTCACGGGCGTACCTAAAGCGGCTCGTCTCGCCCTGAATTCCTCGGCAATTCGGGCCATGATCGCAGGCGATACAAACCGGTCCCTTCGGCTGGTCGATTTCAACATCGTCGCGATCACCTCAATGGTTTGAAGCGGCCCTTGCCGATGCCAGAGCCGCTTCGCCGTTTAGCACCAGGCTGATGTCTTCCCGCGCGAGTTGCGCTTGTGCAACTTGGTTCTCCATCGCCGATGCATGCAACTGCAGGCCAATACGCTTTCCCCGAACCCATAACCCAGCGAGGAACGAACGGTTACCATATCGATGAAACACCAGGCGCGAAACAATCTGCGGATCTGCAGAGGTTACGAGGCTGGTGGTGATCGCCTGATAGGCTCGTGTCTCTAAGCACCGCACTGACAAGACGTCCAACTCTGTCGTTGAACCGAGCAACTGCTCAAAGCGATATAGACCGGCCGGCATGGCGTGATTGCCCACGACGAACTCGAATGGAATTGTCACGTCGAATCTCGCCCGGTCGTCTTTTGGGTGGCTCTGGGATTGACCGCGACTGACGAGGGCGATCACGCAAATTGCGATCAGTGTCAGGTGAGCCGCTCGGATGGTGCCGTTCATGGGTGTTCTCCTCAGTTGAATTACGGTCGGAGGCCCCCTCGAAATCACCCGACCTCGCGGCGCAAGCTGTCACATCGCGGTGTCGCGATCAATGCTCCGAAGGTAAAAGTGAGGTGATTTCTTGGTGAGCGGCTAACACGTTGGAACCATGTGGGTTCTAGATACAGGCAAAGAATCTCTTCCTGTGTGCATCAAGCAAATTGATGGTCAGAAACAGATTTATTCATTGTCCAAGGAATGACATCTTGCTAAAATCTGCCGCACTGAGGGGGCGGTGGGGTATGTATGTTGTCGAAAGGTGCGGAGGGAGTATTTCGCTTTGGCCCCTATGAGGTGCGGGTGTGCTCCCGGGAATGCCGTAAGCACGGAATCAGACTCAAGCTCAGCGGTCAGCCGTTTCTTGTCTTAGTTGCGCTTCTGGAGCGCGCGGGCGAAGTTGTCAGCCGCGACGAGATACGCCAAAGGCTCTGGCCGTCGGATACTTTTGTCGATTTCGAACACGGGCTCAACACTTCCATCAAAAAAGTTCGGAGCGTCCTTTGTGATTCGGCCTCCGAACCCCGCTTCATCGAGACGATACCCAGACTCGGATACCGCTTTATTGCGCCGGTTGATAGTTCTCCAGTGCAAGACGTTTCGGAAATAACACCGTCGGAGTTGAACCAAACGGATGAGCTGACGCCGACCCTTAGCGCGATCAATGATCCGGCTGCTACATCACCCCGAAATTCGAGCCTTGAAATCGTAAGTCCGGGACCGGCGAGTTTGGTGCCGTGGCCCTTCTCCTTGGCTTTCGCTGTGCTCGCGGTTTCGGTGCTGTTGGCTTCGGTCGCCTCAACCCGAAGCCTTCGGTCGTTCTTCAAAACCAGCCTTTCGCCGACATCAAGAACTTACAATTCCCTGGCCGTTTTGCCCTTGCAGAATCTTCCTCGGGATGCAAACCAGGACTACTTCGCTGAAGGGATAACCGACGAGATCATTACCAATTTCGCACAGGTCGCGGATCTGAGGGTGATCTCCCGCACTTCGGCCATGCGCTACAAAAACACGAGCAAATCAGCCCAGCAAATCGGGAAGGAGCTGGGCATCGATGCGATCGTAGAAGGCACGGTCGAACGTGTCGGAAATCGTGTGCGAGTTCGAGTGCAACTGATCGATGCGGCCAGCGATCGGTATCTATGGGCAAATGTTTATGACCGCGAAATAAGCGATGTGTTGATCCTGGAGAGCTCGGTCGCGCACGACGTCGTAGAACAGATCCGTGGGCAAATCGCCGCACAATCAGTGTTCGCGAACTCCAGCGGACCGCGCCCAGTCAATCCCACCGCGTATGACGCCTACTTGCAAGGCCGTTACTATTGGAACAGGCGATCGTCAGAAGACCTGAGCAAAAGTATTCAGTTGTTCCAGCAGGCGATTTCGGAGGATCCCGATCTGGCGGTAGCACATGCAGGATTGGCGGACGCGTACTCAATTCTGGGGTCGGATGTCTTGCCAGTGGAGGTTGCCCAAACCAGAGCTCGTGATGCCGCGAATAAGGCTATCTCACTGGATGCTTCTTTGGCCGAGGGGCACGCTGCTAAGGCATTGGTGGCGTTTTATTACGATTGGGATTGGAAAACTGCGGGCAGTGAGTTTGAGACGGCGTTGCGGTTGAATCCAAACTACGCGACAGCCCACCAGTGGTACAGCTACTACTTGGAAGCCATGCACAGATTTGCCGAAGCTCTGCATGAGGCTCAGCGTGCCCAGGAATTAGACCCACTCTCACTCTCGATTAATACAACTTTGGCTTCGAAGTACCTGGCTGAGCAACAATACGATCAGGCCATTACGATCAGCAAGCGTGTGCTGGAGATGGATCCAAATTTCGTGCCCGGGCATCGCTGCTTGGCAAAGGTTTACGAAGCCAAGAAAATGTGGCCGGAGGCCACGGAAGAACTGAAAAAAGAGGTTGACCTATCCCAGAATAGCGCGCGTGCTCTGGGAGATCTGGCATACGGACTTGGCCTGGCGGGGAACCGAACAGAAGCGCTGAAAATCGTAAAGAGCCTTGAGGATCTCTCTGCAAAGAAGTACGTTTCTGCGTTTGAAGTGGCCAAGGTATTTGTCGCTATGCACGACCACCGAAATGCGCTCTACTATTTAGAAAAGTCCTACCGGGAACACGAAAGTCAGATTCCCTTCCTCAACGTCACAGTAGCATTGTATCCGTTACACTCCGATCCACGCTTCGTCGCCTTAGTAAAGCGGGTGGGCCTCCCAATTACCTAAGAACCACTTGCCCAACCACCGTGCAAGCCAGTGACATATCTTTCTTGCAGCATCGGCTCGCAGGGCGAGTTTCGCAACAAGCTAAAAGAATCGGCTGGATCGCTTTTGTCTTGACAACTTGTGGCTCTTTCTGCGTACGTCGATGAAACCACCCAACCTCTTCGCGGATGCATTTTTCAAATTCTAGTCGCAACTAATTGCAAAGAGACTGCGACGGAATCTTCCCCTCTTGGGTTGACCTCTCGCCGAGGGGCACCAAATCGTCGTAGCTCACCTCGGTTGAGGCCCGAGCTGACCTTCCTCAATTTGCCCAGTTCCGGACCTCGTTATTCACGCCGACCCTTTTGGTCTCCCCGGGTCCTGAGGAGGTGCCACCATGCTGGGAATGAGCTTGCTCTCCTTTCTGATTCTCACTTTCATCTGAGCAGTGGTTGCCGCTGCCTATCACTACGTATTTCGGTATCACTTTCTCGAGAGCAGTGACGCTGTAATTGGGAAATTGATTATCGGATGGCTTGGAGCGTGGCTAGGTACTCCGGTACTTGGCCACTGGCTCTGGAAGGTTGAGAACGTATACATCGCGCCCACTTTCTTGGGCGCGATTGCAACGATCCACTTGACGATTCTGACGGCGAAAGCACTGGCTAAGTTCGCGAGTATGCGGCCCTCACTAAGGGAAGAAAACAAGGAAGAGATCCGCCCTGCGAAGCCTGCGGTGGCGGCCTGAGAAGCTGCTACGAACAGCGAGTCCCTGGTGCGCAAAATTGTGCACACCGATAATCGCGACTTCAAGCAGGAATTGCGCAAAGACGAAAGGCTACTCGATTCGCTGTTGAGCCGCGTGCGTGCAGCAGCAGTCCAAGAGCTT
Organism: Candidatus Sulfotelmatobacter sp.; assembly: GCA_030039195.1. Taxonomy (GTDB): domain Bacteria; phylum Acidobacteriota; class Terriglobia; order Terriglobales; family Acidobacteriaceae; genus Sulfotelmatobacter. Next base: position 6,872 of record JASHQK010000609.1, on the reverse strand, counting down.
CATGGGTGATTACTCTCCGGATCCGGCTTGGTGGCTGAATGAACGGCTTTGAGGAAATCGATCTCACAGCTGACCGCGCTTCCCGCGTAATGGGCCGCGGCTCGACGACCCGGAATGTTCACGGACCTGAAGAGAATTCCCGTATGCTCAGTTGGAACAGCCTTTCAAGCGATGATCCTCCTGGTTGCTGATTTAGGAACTTGGGAGGGCTCGCAGATGCTCTGCAAGGCCGCCATCATCGCGCTTGCTTCGATTCCAGACTTGCATACCATATCGGCGAACGACACCATGCCCACGACTTCGTGCTTTTCATTTACCACCGGCAGGCGCCGGATTTTATGGGCTTTCATGAGATCGAGGACAAGGGTCGCCTCATCCTGTTCGGCGCAGCAAATCGGGTCGTGTGTCATGCATCCATCAACCCACGTGGATGATGGGTCCCTGTCTGTGGCGATCACGTGCAGGCAAAGGTCACGATCGGTTACGACGCCGACCAATATCGGAGTAAAAGGAGACTGAATCACCGGCACAATTCCAGTATCGGTTTCCTGCATAAGTAACGCAGCCGACAGAGTTGAACTGGACGGCCAGCAACACACTGGATTCCTGGTCATAATCTGGTTGACTTTCATGGACGCCCCCTGATCGCAAGCGGGCGAAACTTTGATTATTTCGCCTGCAGCGATTCGATGTACTTATTCAGATTTGTCACCCGCAGTTGCACCTCGGAGCTATGTCCCTCACTCATGCCCCAAAACAGTTCGCCCCAGACCGGCATTTCTTTCGAACCGTGTGCCGGCAGACGCAGTTCACCGCGGATGGCGGTTGTAACGTGATCGGACGGATGTTTGCCGCCATTTTTCTTCGCTAGCACAGTTAGATCTGTTGGAGGCACCTTCAAGGCTTCGGCGGCTGGGCCTTTGCCCGTTCCATCGATGCCATGACAAACAGCACAGTACGCGGTGTACATCTCCGGTCCCGAAGCAGGCGACGTTGCCTTGACCGGAACATGTCTGATTTCCTTTTGTTGGGACACACCGAAAACGGCCAGACAGGCCAAGAGTCCAATAACGGGAAGGATGCGAACGAGCATAACAACCTCCTTCCGTCGGCACAGAACGCGCGAGTGAAGCGGCTTCAGTTCGCAACTCTCGGGTTGGACATCTGTGTTTTCTGTTTTCTCTATTATCCTCTTCTCCGGAATCGTCGGCATGAATACAACAGACAGTCTCATGGTCCAGTGCCGGCGCTGTGATTTCGGTCACGTTAGAAACAAGCACAGGAATTGGCGGGTCCTTTCAGATGGGACAGGCCTCCGTAAGCGGGCAAATGACCGTCATATAATGAGGATGTCGCTGGGGATGTTGTGACTTCCGCATCTCGCCTTCTTGGCCTCCGGACCTACTGCACTGAGCCCCTCGGATTTCCTGCATTCAAGCTCCGGAACCGGCGACGTGGAGACCCGCGAGGCACGGGCAAGACCCTTTTCTTTAATACCATCGGCGAGCAGCAGCATGAGGAACATAGCGATTTCCGGGAGGTTCCCGGGAACTTGAGCCTGGCACAAGCATTGGAAATGCTGAACGAGAAATAATTTTGCGTGCCCGACAATCAGGAGGGTTCGGCTTCGGGGCGCGTGGCCGCAATCACTGCTCGGCGAACGGAAGAAGCGTAGGTTGTGAAAAGAAAGGTCGCGTTGAAGGTTCGGCCTTGATATGGGGAGGCCGAGATGTCGAGCATTGCTTTGCATCACCGGTCAGCGACACCTGTCGTACGACCCGCTCCGGAGAACGCGACTCTGCCCACGCTGTTCGGCGCAGGCTACGGACTGTACAGGACTCAGAGAAGTTCGTTTGTTCTTTCGTTCGTGGGACAGACACTGGCGATCGCGGTGTTCTTGCTTTCGAGCAGGTTCTTGGTGGCCCATCGACACGAGATTCATCAGCAGGTCATTGGCATTGTGACCGATGTCAGCCCTTACATCCTGCCTCCGTCAACGTCCAACGCCGGAGGGGGAGGCGGAGGGGGCGACCGCGACAGGCTGCAAACCTCCAAAGGAATCTTGCCGCGCTTCTCGCGTGAGCAACTGGCTCCTCCGGTGGTGGTGATTCGCAATGAGAACCCCAAGTTGCCCGTGGAGCCGACTGTGGTAGTCCCACCCGAAATCCACCTGCAAATGCCGCAGACAGGGCCGCTCGGCGATCCTCTTTCTTCGATTCTGGGTCCGCCTTCGAATGGCACCAGCTCCGGAGGCGGAATTGGCTCCGGTAGTGGCGGCGGGGTTGGCTCAGGGCGCGGGCCGGGTGTTGGTCCGGGATGGGGAGGGGGAATCGGCGGTGGAGTGTACCATGTCGGCGGCGGGGTCACGGCACCTCATTTAATTTATGGCCCGGAACCAGAATTTTCCGAGGAAGCGCGCAAAGCTAAGTATCAAGGTACGGTTGTGCTGCAGGTCGTGGTGGGGACCGATGGAAGGACGCATAACATCCGTGTGGCCCAATCCCTAGGGATGGGTCTTGATGAGAAGGCCATCGAAGCAATTCGGGAGTGGAAGTTTGAACCTAGCCGCAAGGATGGAGTTCCAGTAGCTGTTCGGGTCGATATTGAAATCGATTTTCATCTCTATTAACGCGGGGACCGTGTCTTTCACGAGGTCCGCACACGTTGGTGTCCGCGTATGAGATAGGCGCGCTGCTTGCCGTAATGAAAATCGCATACCTTGCAGTAAGGAACTGACTCGCCAAGCGGAACCTTGGAAGCTCTCAGCTTGGTCTCAGGTTGCTCCCTGAATTAACCAGAAACGACCAGGAATCGTCTTTTTGTAGGAGATCATCGAGGAATTGGCGCCAGTCAGGACTGAGTTCCGGAGAAAAGCCAATCCGTTCTGGCAGCGGTTTATTGATATTCGCGGTCGCGAGTGCCAGGCGTTTGACCCTCTCTCTAATAGCGTGCATCACCGGATCGGCGAGAATAAAGCCACGGCGCACGATGTTGACATCAATCTTCCTCCCGAAAACGCCGATCCACAGCTCTACCACATCGGGTGCGAGCTCTTCTGCACTGCATGGCACCCGTTGTACGTAGTTGATCTTGAGCTTGCCCATGGCTGCATCCGCAAAATGGGACGGTGAAGGTTCCACGAAGGGAAAAGGGGCTGCCCGTGTCCGTCACTTTTCGATGAGACAGTATTCGCCGAGTTTCTTGTTCTTATCGGGCGAGCTAGTGTCTGACGTTGCTACAGACTCTGGATAGACCTCAACATCCCTGCACTCATACATTCCGAAGTTTCTTGGAGCCTCCACCATCAAATAGTTTCCGTTCTCCAGATTTGTGCACTCAGACGCCCCCTGGTTGCACTGGAGCTGATATGCCTTGCCCGCTTTCAGGATGTCCAGAATTATGACCCCGTTATTCAATTCGCTTCCTCTTACCGTGATGTACGATTTTTCCTGGGCAGAAGTCTGCGCAGCACCGAACCCGCGGAAGAAGGCAAGCAGTAAGAAGAGAACCATTACCTTTTTGATATGTGCCCCCACGAGGCAAAGCGAACCCTCGCCCCGTATTTCATTTTGTGTTGCTTTCATGTTTGCTCATGCGACAGGCCTGCGTCTGTGATACGAGGCACAATGCACCCATTTCAGGAGCGGTGGGTTGGCGCAGAGCGGGCGGGAACCTCTCACAGTTGCACGCGACATATCCCGGAAGGGGGGAGTGTTCATTATGTTGCATTCAAGAACTTTAGTTTGAACAAGGTTTGGCAAGAATCTCAGATCTTTGCTTGGTGACTAGGATTGACCTGGGGTTGTTTGCTTCCATTCGGGGTCAAATCGAACATAGCGGCGGTCTGTGATTGCGGTCATACTCAATTAGGCTGCCTTCTTGTCAGTATGAAGACAGAAGACAGACTTGATGTCGCTGGATGCCAGGACTGATGGGCATCTCAATAGGCCGTTTGGTACGTTGCGTTTGCATGCGTTTGCACGCGTGCAGCCGTGCAATGGTAAAAGCTAAACGGGAAAGAGATACCGTGCAAAAATCTCCTACCATGTAATCCGCCGAAAGAAGCGGTTGCGCCTATTTGATGATGTGAATGACATCATACTTCGATCTGCTTGAGCCGCAAGCGCTTACTTCGAGTCAGATTTGTAACCATTGCGCAAAAGTCTGCACTTTGGGAAGAGTCTGTTTTGGTTTGGAAATTGCATGCTAGAACTCCCGTATGTAGGGCGGTGCGCTCGCACCGCGAGGAGGTTGGTAAGTAACGAACCTCGAAGGTCTCGATCCCAGGGAGGCTTTATGCGCAGACTCCGTCTGTCTGTTTGTTCTTGTCTTGTCTTTGGGTTGCTGCTTTTATGCCTGGTTGGATGCAGCTCGACTCCGGTAACAAATTCGTCCGCAAACGGCAGTGCTTCAACCGCTCCGGTCAGTCTCAGCATGACCGACGATCCGCCGAGCGGTGTGACGGTGCTATTCTTCCAAATCAGTCTCACGACAGCTTATCTGACGCCGACTTCAGGATCAGGGAATGTTTCACTGCTGAATAACAACACTCCCATCCAAGTCGACGTGACGCAGCTGCAGGCCATTACCGATTTCCTAAGCACGGCCCAGGTTGCTGCTGGAACCTACAAAAGCCTTACTCTCACCTTCGCCAGTCCACAGCTGGTGATTTTCAACCAGTCGGACCAGACCATCGCGAGCACCTGTCCAGTGCAGACCGTATGTCAGGTCACGCCGCAGATTGATGGCTCTGCCACACTCACATTTTCCACGACACCTTTCCCACTGACGCTGACCGCGGGGAATCCCCTCGGTTTTCTTCTTGACTTCCATTTAAACGAGGTGATCCAGCAAGATCTTTCCGTGAATCTGGGAATCACAAACGGGGTCACAATCAAAGAATTGCCAGCTGCGCCGCCCTTCGGACCTCCGCCGTTCGGCTACTTGTTGGGCACAGTCCAGAGCGTCAACGCCAGCCAGAACCAATTTACGTTGCAGACGATATGGGGTGGGACGTTCACTGTAGACGTAAACAGCAGCACGAACTACCAGAATTTTCCGAGCAGCGCCTGTGCCACGAGCGAATTCTCATGCATTGCATCGGGCGATGTCGTTCAGGTGCAGGTGGCAAGCGTACAAGCGGACAACACTTTGCTGGCGGCATCGGTGTCGTACATACAGTCTTCCGCCCAGCAGGTTGTCGAAGGAAACATCGTCAACCTAAGCACTGCGAATGGGAATACGGTCATGACCCTTTTGCTGCATTGGTCGCCGAATGCAGGCAGATTGCCATTCGGTGGCATAGCATCCGTGACCGTACCGAGCTCTGCCACGTTCTCGGTCGACTCTGACAATTTCAGCATTCCTTCCGGGCTGAGCTTCAGTGCCGCTTCAGATCTGCTGGTAGGGCAGAACGTTCAAGTGGAAGTAATGGCGGGAACGCTGAGCAACTCTCCAAGCGTGGGTCGGTGGGCTCCGCCCTCGGTGTCTTTTACCACCAACAGCGTAGAACTTGAGCCGAGTCAAATTACGGGCATGATTACGGCGATTAGCTCGGGTACATCGACTTTTACCATCACGACGTTGCCGAATTTCTTTGCACCATGGCCGAACTGGAACTCGCCCAATTCGAACTGGATGCCAACTCAAATCACGGTGGACACGACGTCGCAGACAACATTCCAGGGTGTCACTCCTGATGACCTTTCTGGACTGAGTACCAATACTCTGGCGTCCGTGCGAGGTTGGCTCTTCCCGACTCCCAGTGGCACAACCCCGTCCACGCAGGTGGCGGAAACGGTGGTCGTTCGATCCACCGGATATTTCTGATCTTCTGATTCTGAGAGTTCAATGGAGGGAGCAGCGTAGATTTGCTGTTCCCTCTTTTTCATCGCTGACCGGCAACTGCGCGACTGAGAATCGCCAGCGGGCACCTTACCTGTTCCTGCCAGTGTGTTGATTCGGCGAACTGCGAACCGTAATCTGGGTCACTGCATTTTTGGCTTTGGGTTAGTTGCGTAAATCCAGAGGCAGTGTTGACCCCCTCCTCGACTGACACTGCAAGGAGGCTTGCTATGAAATCTCTCGTGCGTTGGCAGCCCTTCGATGAACTCAATTCATTCCAAAGACAAATAAGTCGTCTATTTGACAATTTCTTTAGCAGGACAACGTCACTGATGCCATTGGAGAGAGTGTGAATAGTTGGGAATTCGGTCCACCCGTGGACATTTACGAGGACGACCAGAGACTCGCTTTCAAAGTCGAGGTACCAGGGATAGATGAGAAAGACATTAACGTCGAAATCGAGAACAACGTGCTGACCGTGCGTGGGGAACGCAAGCTCCTGAGGGACATGAAGGAGGAAAACTTCCGGCGCATGGAGCGCCGTTATGGCGCATTCTCGCGTTCCTTCACTTTCCCCAGCACCGTGGACCCAGAGAAGATCGAAGCCAACTACTCGCATGGTGTTTTGGCGATCCAGATGCCGAAACGTGCTGAGGCCAGAGCAAAACAAATCAAGGTGAATGTCTCTAAGACCCTAAAGGCCGCGTAATCCGTGACCGGAGAAAGGGTGTGCGCGCGTTTCAAACCTTGGACGAACAAATCGAGACGACGGAAGGTGGACGTCCTACAGTTAGAGTCCGCTTGGTCCGTTTCGCGGGCATAGCTGTCATCGGAATTGGACTGGTGCGTGTGATCTGATCATCGCCGGGATCCGACTCTTTTCGTTCGATGCTGCATGAAGTTGAGGGCATCATCGGTGGGTGGCAAGCATGCGCAGGGCGAACGAGACGTTTGGCTACTGGCACCATAGAAGGCGCTGGACGGCAATCGAAGATAAGAAGGTCACCGCCAAACGTCGATCCACTGAC
>JASHQK010000056.1 GCA_030039195.1 Candidatus Sulfotelmatobacter sp. | reverse complement strand
GAAATCGCGCAATCGGAATCGCTTACCGGCAAGATGTTTGCCCATTTCTGGTTTCATGCGCGCTTTCTTCTCGTCGAAGGCGAGAAGATGTCAAAAAGTCTGGGAAATTACTTCACGCTGCGCGACCTGGTTCTCAAGGGACACAAGCCGTCCTCGATCCGATATCTGCTCGCTTCAGTGCCCTATCGCAATCAGCTCAACTTCACTTTCGACGGCCTGAAACAGGCCGCCGTTTCCGTGGACCGGCTGCGCAACTTCCGCCTGCGGCTAAGCAGCGGGAATTTCCCAGCCGGGGCGAATCTGGAGATGCAGAAGCTTGCGAGCGAGACGGTTGATCGCCTGCGAGACGCACTGGATGATGATCTCAATACGGCTCAAGCGCAGGCGGCAATTTTCGAAATGGTGCGGCAGGCGAATGCGGCCTTCGATGCAGGCTCACTCAAGAAGGACGATGTGCCTCCACTGCTTGCCGCTCTGACGAAGTTCGATGAAGTTTTCGCCGTGCTGGAGGACGACGATGCGCCAAAGATGAAACGGGTTCTCGACTGGGCGCTGGCGGAAGGACGCGAAAAAGATATCAGCGAAGCACTGCGCCATGCGGTCGAATCGGGCCAACTCACGGATTCCGCGATTGAAGCGAAAATCGCCGAGATGAAGGCCGCGCGCGCCGCTCGGGATTTCAAAACTTCCGACCGGATCCGGGCTGAACTCATCGAGGCCGGCATCCTCATCGAAATCACGAAAGATGGCATCCGCTGGCGGCGAAAATGACCGGAACAACCTCAGTTAATCTGCATCTAAGCTTTCAGCCAGCAAGGCGACAAGGCTGAAACCTGATGGCTGACACCTGAAGGCTACTCATATGAAATCACTCGACGAATATCTGCGCGACGCTGAAACTGCCCATGGGCACGTGTGCGCCGGCCAGGTGCTCGGTGTTCGGCTCGCCATGCTCGGGTTGCGCATGCTTGGCATTGACGATCCGCAAGGCAGAGACCGCAAGCGATTGGTCACGTTTGTCGAAATCGATCGTTGCGCCACGGATGCAGTCGCTGTCGTAACCGGATGCCGTCTCGGCAAGCGAGCGCTGAAATTTCGCGACTGGGGCAAGGTGGCGGCAACGTTCGTCGATGTGACGACGGGCAAAGCGATTCGCATTGCAGCGAAAGAATCGTCGAAGGCGCTGGCGCGCCAGACGCATCCTGAGATCGCCGACAAGAATCAGCAGCAGATGCTCGCTTACCGCGAACTTTCTGATAACGATTTGTTTTCTACACAGTGGGTGAAGGTCGACTTGCCTCCCGAAGAATTTCCCGGCTACAAGGGCGAGCGAGCTGTGTGCGAAATCTGCGGCGAGGGGATCAACTTTCGCCGGGAAGTGCGACTCGATGGAAAAGTGTTGTGCCGCGGTTGTGCCGGAGAAAGCTATTACCGACCAATGAGTGAATAATTTACGCCTGCTCGTATGCGTGGGCCACCCGCAGGATCGTCGACTCATCGAAATGCTTGCCGAGGATCTGCAGCCCAATCGGCAACTTTTCTTTCGTTTTCCCGCAAGGCACAGAGATTCCCGGAATGCCCGCCAAATCCGCGGTCACCGTGTAGATGTCCGCCAGATACATGGAGAGTGGATCATTCGATTTCTCGCCCAGCCGAAAAGCCGCTGTCGGGCTTGTCGGCGTCAGAATCGCATCGACTCTCTGAAACGCTTCGTCGAAGTCGCGTGTGAGCAGAGTACGCACCTTCTGCGCCTTCAAATAGTAGGCATCATAATATCCCGCGCTCAGCGCGTAGGTACCCAGCATGATGCGCCGCTTCACTTCGGTGCCGAATCCTTCATCCCGACTGCGCCGATACATCTCTGAAAGCGTCTTCACCCCGCGCGCTCGCAGCGAGTAGCGAACGCCATCATAGCGCGCCAGGTTCGAGGATGCTTCCGCAGTTGCGATCAGATAGTAGGTAGGAATCGCATAGGGTGTGTGCGGCAAAGAAATGGGCACGATCTCACAGCCCAGGTTCCTCAGCTTGTCAATCGCCGCTTCCACCGCTTGCCGAACGTCGTCATTCAAACCTTCCCCGAAATATTCCTTCGCGACGCCGAGCTTCATTGCCCGAACCGGCTTTTCGAGTTCGGCGACGTAATCGGGCACGGGAACCTCGGCGGAAGTGGAATCCATGGGATCGCGCCCCGCAATCGTGCCCAAGATGATCGCCGCATCTTTTACTGTCCTGGTCAGCGGACCGATGTGGTCGAGCGAAGATGCGAACGCGATTAGGCCATACCGCGAGACTCGCCCGTAGGTCGGCATCAGTCCGACCACTCCGCAAAACGACGCTGGTTGGCGAATCGATCCGCCAGTGTCGGAACCGAGAGCAGCGACAACCATATCGGCGGCCACGGCTGCAGCCGATCCGCCAGAAGATCCTCCGGGCACGCGGTTCAGGTCGTGAGGATTGCGCACAGGATGGAACGCGGAATTTTCATTCGAAGACCCCATGGCGAACTCGTCGCAGTTGGTCTTTCCCAGCACTACGGCTCCGGCCGATTCCAGCCGCGATACCGCGGTGCAGTCGTATGGCGGAATGTATTGTTCCAACATTTTCGAACCAGCGGTCGTGCGCACACCGCGCGTGCTCATCACGTCTTTGATAGCGATTGGAAGGCCGGCGATCGGTGGCAACGGCTCGCCTTCCTCAGCCATGCGGTCGATACGATCCGCTTGCGCAAGTGCGCGGTCGCGGCACAACGTGAGAAAGGCGCCGATCTCTCCGTCTCTCTCCTTGATACGCGCGTAATGAGCCTCCGCTAGCGCGAGTGCAGTAGTGTGGCGTTCCTGAATCGAAGAGCGAACGGCGTCGATGGTAAGTGAGGCGACATTCATGGAGTTCGAATCGTTGGAAGCGTCAGCGTTCGATCACTTTCGGAACTCGAAAGAACTTTTCGTCCGGATCGGGAGCGTTGGCCAACGCTTCCTCGTGCGGCAAGGATTTGCGCAATCCCTCAAG
>JASHQK010000608.1 GCA_030039195.1 Candidatus Sulfotelmatobacter sp. | reverse complement strand
GGGAGGCAGCGTAACGGTCTCTTCCGCTTCGAGCAGCAACTCAGAATTTGCGGTTTCGGGAATTTCCTTCCCCTTGACGATTGCATCGGGAAAAAGTGCCGAGGCGAAGATTATTTTTTCTCCAACAAAGACCGGGGCAGTCTCGGGATCTTTCACTATTACCGGTAACGCGTCGAACTCCAGCGTAAGCGAATCTGTGAACGGTACGGGAGTTTCGCCGCAATACAGTGTTGCGCTCTCATGGAATCCGAGCACGTCCTCAGTGGCGGGCTACAATATTTATCGCGGCACTAGTGCAGGGGCATACTCAAGAATCAACAGCACCCTGGACGCGACCACAACCTATACCGACAACAATGTTGTTTCCGGCACCACTTACTACTATGCCGCAACTGCGGTGAGCCCCAGCGGGCAAGAAAGCGGGTATTCTTCTCCCTTAAAGGTTGTAGTCCCATGAGTCGAGCCCCGACCATACCAATTCTTCCCGCACCTAGCCTGCTTAATTCACCAAACCTGATTTCGATCGCGGGGACGAGTGGTCACTGGGCCGGCAAGGCCGCGGGAACCAGTGGGATGAGACTTTCTATGTGCCGAGGGATGCGACGGCACGAGGGGGACGCATTTTCGGACACGGCTCCGCGCCGACTGTCTGGGTCATTCAGTTCGAGGAAGCGGGAGCCAGTTAGCCGGTGTGGAAGGCCAGCGCGACCTCTCGAAAGAGGGACTGAAAGGGCCAGCCGGAGGCGAGGTGGATACGAATGCAGCGCGCGGTTTGGCGGACGCGGGCGCCGATTTTGAACAACTGGGCACGCAACGTTTCGATCTGGGCCGAACGCCAAGGCTGGGGCAACTGGTGACGGAAGAAGTTCACCAGGTTGTAGGCGGCGGCGTGCAAGAGCAGGCGGAAGACGTTGGCCAGGAACCGGTGGCAACTCAGGCGGTCGGCGCGAAAACCGTTCTTGAACTCTTCGATGCGGTTCTCGCATTCGCCGCGGTCGTTGTAGAAGGCGAAGACTTCGGCCGCGCGGCCCGCGTAGTTGGTGACCACGAAGCGCAGGTTGGTTCCGGTGGCAGTGTGCTCGGCTTTGTAGCAGATGCGGCGCCGACGCGGCCAAGAGCGGGCGCGATGAGGGAAGCTAGAAAAATTGCGCTGCGGCACCTGGGTGCGGCGATAGCGACGCTTGAGCTTTTTCTGTAAGGGTTCGGCCCGCTGTTGAAAGACACAGTTGGCGGGGATGCCGATGGCGTATTCGATCCCGAAGAACTCGCAGAACTCATAGAGCAGTGGGAGAGCGAAACCGGCATCGCCGCGCAGTTTGATCTTCACCCCGGGGAAGGCGGCCTGCAAACGCGGCACCAGGCGCAGCAGCATGGGCACGATGCGCGCATGACTGGAGGCATTGCCCGGCCGCAAGCGTGCCGCCAGCAGAGCACCGGTGTGGCGCTCGAAGATCAGCATGGGGTGATACATATGCTGGCCGTAAGCGCCGTTAAAGAAACTGAGCTGTTGCTGGCCGTGCGTGGGATCGTCGGTGGAATCGAGGTCGAGCAGGATTTCGCCGCGCTGGCGAACCTGGTCGCCGCAGAGACGGATGAACTGCTCGCACCAGAGGTCGTTGAGGCGCACCAGATCGCGGGCGGAAGGCGCGTTCTCCCAGCGGCTGAGGGTGGGCTGGGAGCCGAGCGGGTCGCCTAGTTTCTGATCCGCCACGATCTGCAGCAGGGGATCATGGCGCAGGCGGTCGGCGTCATTGGCATCTTCGTATCCGGCGACGATCTGGTACAGACGTTGCCGTAACAGGGCCAGCGAGTCGTGCTGGATGCGATCGTCATCGCGCGGATCGCGGAGGAGTTGGGCCCAATCGCCCGTCAAATGATGACGCTGATCGAAGGCCCGCAAGGGCAGCAGACCGGCGTCGCTGGTGATCTGGCCTCCGGAAAAGTCGGCGTGGATGGATTGATGACGATGGAAGGAGAAGGTCAGTTGTGGTAGAACACTTTGTATCAAGTGATGGATGCTCCGAAAGGGGATGCTGGGTCTGCAAACCCAGTGTTCATCAACCTTTTAGAGCATCCTTTCTCTTTTGGCTAGAGACTTCGTGAATAATCCAGGCTAGTGGCGGCAGCAAATGGACGAATAGAATCCAGTGGGTCCGGCAGCGGCTCATTCAGATTGGGGAAATGGAAAGCCCAAGCTATGGTGTCTGGGGAATTACGGCTAAGGGGTTGGACAGACTGCGACGTGAAGCTGCACAACCAATTTCGCCACAGACCCAAACTGGGGCTTCGACCGTTTCTCCTCGTGTGCAGTCGTCCCCGCCACCTGTAGCCTCCCCAACCCCACCACCATCAGTACCAACACCGCAAGCCCAATCGCCCACTAACTTTGAAGACACCGTGGACGAATACATGACGGCATTCAAAGCGAAGGTGTTGCAGAAGCTCCACGACCTCACGCCAGAGAAGTTTGAGGAATTTGCAGGTGTTCTGTTGAAGGGATACGGTTTCCAGAAAGTTAAGGTTACTGGAAAATCGGGAGACGGCGGCATTGATGGGCACGGGGAATTGAAAGTGGGCCTGGCAGTCGTAAAGGCCGCCTTTCAATGCAAACGC
>JASHQK010000607.1 GCA_030039195.1 Candidatus Sulfotelmatobacter sp. | reverse complement strand
ACATGGGAAAGGACGAATTCGGCCATGCCAAACTCGGCGGCATCGCCAATATTCTTGCCCGCGAAATCGAAAAGCGTACGGGATTCGAAACCCGCGCTGTGGTTCTCGGTCATATTCAGCGCGGTGGGTCGCCCAGCGCCTTCGACCGTGTGTTGGCTACGCGCTATGGGCTGGGTGCCATCGACATGGTGCATCGCGGAGAATTCGGCTGCATGGCTGCCCTTCGTGCCAACAAAATCATTTCCATCCCGCTGCAGGAAGCGATCTCGCGCAACCGCACCGTCGACGATGAGATGATCCAGATCGCGGGCGGGCTTTTTGAAGAGATTGACGTAAAGCAAGCCGCGACCAGCTAGGCTCAGCAGGCCATCGCGTAAACTTGACTACGGTTTCCGTCCGTCGCGCGACCGTTTCTTCACTCACGACTCTTTCTCCGGTCGACAGACCGGAGAGTGTGAACCATGGCGCCTGGCTACCCAGACAAAATCTTCGTCACGATCGCTCCGTGGCTGCTGATTATCGTTGAATCGCTGCTGGTCATCGCGGCGGTCGCGCTGGTTCTTATGTCGGCGCGGGGCACAAAAGCAGCCGAAGTTTTCCTGTCGGAGAATTCCTGGTTTGCCCGCCTCGCCCGGAGAAAAACGCTGGCCATCGCAGCCGTTGCCGTCTGCACGCTCGTCCTGCGCGTTGCTGTCATTCCTCTCTGGGGAGTGCCGCAGCCGATGTGGCACGATGAGTTCAGCTTCCTGCTCGCCGCCGACACATTCGCTCACGGCCGGCTCACCAATCCCACGCACCCAATGTGGATCCACTTCGAGAGCTTCCACATCATCGAGCACCCAACCTACATGTCAATGTACCCACCGGGGCAAGGATTCGTGCTCGCGGCCGGACAATTGCTGGGGCATCCGTGGATCGGCCAACTTCTGATCACATCGCTGCTGTGCGCCCTTCTCTGCTGGATGTTGCAGGCCTGGATACCACCCCGCTGGGCACTGCTGGGAGCAGTGCTGGCCATGCTGCAAGTGGGCACACTCGGCTATTGGATGAACAGCTATTTCGCCGGGTCGATTGCCGCGCTGGGCGGGGTGCTTGTGCTCGGCGCATGGCCTCGCGCCCGGCGTTACGCCCACGTGCGAGACGCTCTGTATATGGGGATCGGACTGGTCATACTCGCTAACACGCGTCCCTATGAGGGCTTCATGTTCAGCCTGCCGTTTGCGGCGGCGACGTTGATATGGCTCTCGAAACCAAAGCCAGTCCTCAACTCGACCGCGTGGATTCGAGTCGTGGTGCCGCTGGCCCTCATTCTCGGAGTCACCGGCCTGGGAATGACCTATTATTTCTGGCGCGTCACTGGAAACCCGTTCGTTATGCCGTATCAAGTCAACCGTGACACCTACGCGGTCGCACCCTATTTTGTCTGGCAAAAACCCCGCCCCGAGCCCGTCTACCATCACGCCGAAATGCGCGAGTTCTACATCAATTGGGAATTGAAAGACTATCGGCGAGGCCGGTCATTTTTCGGACTTCTGGGGAGGCTGGGCTACAAGGCCCGCATGCTCTGGAGCTTCTACCTCGGCCCGGTGTTTACGCTGCCTTTTCTCGCCTTCCCGTGGCTGTTTCGCGATCGCAGGATGCGCTTTCCGCTGATTCTTGCGGCGACGGTGCTCGTCACTCTACTACTCGAAACCTGGACTCTGGCCCACTATCTGGCGCCGGCGCTGGGACTGTTCTATCTGCTGCTCGTGCAATGCATCCGGCATTTGCGCTTGTTCCGATGGCGTCAGAAACCCGTAGGTTACGGCCTGGCGCGGGCGATTCCTATAATTTGTGTCGCGATGATCGTCCTGCGCCTTTCGGCTGTCGCTCTCAATACGCAGATCGAGCCCTTATGGCAGAGGGGAAATCTGAGACGAGATGCTGTCCTCAAAACGCTGGAGCATACACCCGGCAAACATCTCGTGATTGTTCACTACGGCCCCGGACACAGCCCACACATCGATTGGATCGCCAATCGCGCCGATATCGACGCGTCTACAATCGTGTGGGCACGCGATATGGGCGCGGCACGGAATGAAGAACTGATTCAGTATTTCAGGGACCGGCACGTGTGGCTGGTCAATGCCGACGAGGCCGCGCCTCAGCCTGAACCATATCGCCCCACAGCCGCTGCCCATTGAAGTACTCGACAAGGTGCGCTCGCTCGCGTGTTCACCGCCGCCACTAACTCGGATAACTGGATTACCGCGAAACGTCTGCGTGCTCACGCCACCATCCTCGCTGTTTGTTTGTGGTCGCTCTACGTGTGGAATCTCACTACTCCAGGGTTGCGCGACCGCGGCGGCAATCTCAAAGGCACCGACTTCTTGCATTTCTATACTTTGGGAGCGCTTGCAGCTGAGCACCGGGGCGGCGATCTGTACGACACGAGCGCGCAGGCGGCGCTCGCGGTCGAGCGCGTGCCGCAAGTCGCCGGTCTGCGCTATTTGCCTTTGTACCCGCCACAGGTTTCCCTGCTGTTCGCGCCGCTCGCACATTTGCCCTATGCGTGGGCCTTGGCTGTTTGGTGGATCTGTTCCGCGGCGATCTACGCGCTGTGCATTCTTGTAGTCTGGCGCGCCTGCCCGAAGCTACGAACGCATGGCCTGACGGTCGTGCTGCTTGCCCTTGGATTCCCCGCGTTCTTTCACTTGATTGCGTGGGGACAAACCTCAGCTCTCGCCCTGGCCTGTTTCACCGGCGCATTCTTTCTCTTGCGCCAGAAGAGAGAATTTCTTGCCGGCCTGGTTTTTGGCTGCCTGATTTTCAAGCCACAATTAGGATTAGCAGCGGCGATCGTCTTCCTCTCGCTGGGCGCATGGAATCTGATCGCCGGAGCGATTGTTTCTGCTGTTGCGGAACTCTTTGTGGGGGTTCTTTACTACGGCATCGCGCCCTTGCGCCAGTGGGTCATCACCATGCAACACGTCCGCGCTCTGCTGCCCTGGCTTGAGCCCAAGCCGTATCAGACCCACTGCCTGCGCACGTTCTGGTCGATGCTCGTTCCATCTGGCGAGGTCGCATTCGGCCTGTACGTGATCAGCGCGATCGCGGTGCTCTCGATGACGATCTCGATTTGGCGCCGTCAAACAAAAGTGCCTCTCGCCTTACGCTACTCTTCCCTGCTCCTGGCCACTGTGCTGATCGCTCCGCATCTCACCGTCTACGATCTGGTCATCCTTGCTCCCGCGTTTCTGCTCACCGCCGACTGGCTGATGGCCGAGCCGCATTCGCCCACGCACACGTTGGGAACGCTTCTTTACCTCGTTTACGTGCTTCCTCTTCTCGGCCCGTTCGCGCGCTGGACCCATGTGCAACTGTCGGTCATCGCGATGGCCGCGTGCGTTTACGTCTTGTGGAGAATCTCCGGGCATTCCTTCGTCTCCGGTGCCACCGCGGTTTCAGCAGAAAAAGAGTGTGGGTAGGAGTTTTTCACCGCGGAAACACCGCGACACGTAGAGAAAAAGAGGTGCGTTTGCGGATGGGTGAGCAGTCTTGAAGATTTGGCATGCGTTCTCCGTCACTCCGTGTCTCCGTCGTGGGAATCACTCAGCCGTTGCCGAAAAGAAATCGAAGCGCTTCCGGGAACCGCCGCGCCCACGCGGACTCATGGTGAGTGCCGCCATCTTCAATCACAAGCTTCAGCCGACCGTCGTCGAGTCCCTGGCGGCCTAGAATCGCGTCGAACTCACGCACATCGTCAACCACGCTGCGGTCGCGATCCGGATTGCCAGCTTCAGCCGTTCCCACACCGAGATAAATCCGCTCTGGCCACTTCTTGATTGATCGGCTCTCGCGAATAATCTGGCGATTCGAAGCCCACAGCGACGGACTCTCGATGAGTAACCGACCGACAACGCCTGGCCGAACCATCGCCGTGTAAAGTGCGATGAGTGCGCCCAGCGAAGATCCCCCCAGCCCGGTATTTTCCGGCCCCCTCGCCACGCGATAATTCCGCGCCACAAACGGGATGACTTCCTTCAACAGGAAATCCGGATAGCGGCTGCCCTGCACGCGGACAATCACGGGCTGGAGCGAACGATGCGGCATATATTCGCGCATGCGCGCCTTGCCCGCATTGTCGATGCCGACGATGATCACCGGGGCGACTGCGCCTTCGCGAATCAGACGGTCGGCCGTCTCATCGACCTGCCACTCGACGCCGGTGAACGAAGTGGCCGGCTCAAACAAGTTTTGCCCGTCATTCAGGTAGAGCACCGGATATCGGCGATCGCGATTTTCCCCGTCGTCATATCCCCGAGGTAGCCACACGCGCACGAAGCGCCTATTGCGGAAGACGCGGCTCGTGAATTCGTGCAGTCGGAGGTCTCCTGTGTCCGATTCGGCGCGGATCACGCCAGGCATTGGTTCGTTCTGAATTTTTGGAAGTTCTTCCATCAGGAGAGGTGGGCTGCGACCCTATAGCATTCACGTCATCAGCTTCACTATTGCGCTAACCAGTGTGATCCCGGCAATCAAGGCCAGCGAGCTTAGGCACAGAATGCACCACGTTTCAAGCTTGTAGGCTTCGATGTAAGTGAGCCATAAAGCGAACGCAAGTCCGGCAACGGCGGCCGAGAACAACCATGTCGGCGTTTCAGCTCGCGTCCTCCAGAAAGTCGACAGGAGAAACAAGAGGACATACCCAACGACTCCAATCCCCGCCACCGGGATGCCAGCAATGGACGAATATTCGCTTCGGTTTACGAGATCACAATTGAACTTCTGGTTGAAGTCGCAGAAACCCGACTCTGAGGTAGCAAAATGTCTCTCGAGCGAGATCGCTGAAACCGCAATGCCCGCCAGCGAAAGTATCGCGATCAATAGAAATAAAATTCGATTTCGTCGCGGAGCACTCATGCCGGCTGCAACGGGAGTCGTCGAGTTCACGGCAGGCTGCACCCGGTCTTGTCACTCAAGGCGTCGAGCGACAACACGCCTGCTTTCGGCGGTTCGGTTCCGAATTGCCAACTAGGGAAGTGGTCCACACCGGCGGCCTTGCATTGCGGAGTTTCCTCGGTATGGCTCAACGCACATTCGACGTAAGGCACGTAGCGGAACGAAGCGCCGAACATGTGCTTCTGATCGAGGCAGTGCGGGCACCAGTAAAGGCCGTACATCCTGGCGTGCTTCGCCGCCAGACATTTCGCGAATTTGTCGTATCTATGATTGCTGTAGTACCAGGCGGCAAGATAGACGAGTACCAGCAACGCGATGACGCCGCCCCATTTGAAATATTTCGGCGGGATCCGCTCAGCGCGGCCTTCGCGATGCTGCTGCCTCTTTCTTCTCTCTTCGGACATGATTGCTTAGTTTTATATCACGGCCGCTACGCGACCACGCGTAGCGCCGAGGGCAGAACGTCGATCTCTTCGCAGTGGACGGTCAGCACCTCCCCATCAATCATGACATCGACCGGCGCATCCAGCTTGAATTCCACGCGGCTCGCAGCTTTCCGCTCGGCAAGAGGATGCTGAATGTGGGTGCCATCGTAAAGAGTCGACAAATTTCGGATCAGCCCCAAGCGCCCGATCGGTCCCCAGCGGACATATTCGATCAGACCATCAGAAATTTTGGCCTTGGGCGCGATCATCATGGTACCGCCAGTGAATTTGCTGTTGCTGAAGGTGAGGAACAGACAGCGCCGTTCATCGAAGGCATTTTCCCCTTCCGCGCGCACTGGGAACGGACGCCGATCAAATCGCGCCAGGGTCAGAAAAATTGAAGTGATGTAGCCGAGTTCGCCCCAATGGCTGAAGCGCCGCGCCCGCAGAGTGGCCACATCGGCAGAAAAACCCATGCTCAGGATGTTGATGTAGTGGAGAACTCCACCGCGATGCCGCAGCCGCAAAACGTCACAGGCACGATTTCGCTCGGACAGTAACGACTCGATGGCATGTTCCACACCGCGATCGCTGAAGTCGCGCAGGAAGGAGTTTCCTGTACCCAGAGGCAAGAATGCCAAGGTCGGGGGTTGAGCTCCGACTGGCAAAGGGAAAAGCCCATTCACGATTTCAAACGAAGTTCCATCTCCGCCGACGGCGATGAATTGCCGCACTCCACGGCCATAGGCTTCACGCGCTAATTCAGTCGCTTGGCCGGGCGCGCGCGTCTCGGCGAGTTCGATTTGAAGTCCACCGGCGCGCAGGCGATCGAGGGCGGAGGGCAGCAGTTTGCGGCTGCGCCCGCCTCCTGCCGCCGGATTAACGATGGCAAAGTAGTCTTGGCCCAAGTTGGTGTGTCCGTTTCGCTTGGCAGTGCTCGAGTCGCTGATGTGGTCAGTTCCTCGCTTGTCATCCTGAGGTCCGCGATGTTTGCGGACCGAAGGACCTATGCACTCCGCAGGCAGCATTTAGGCCCAGGGCAAAATGCATCGGTCCCCATCGCAAAAGGTGCGGCTCACGATGACAAGAGAAGTAAGAATCCCTCTAGCGCAATCCCTAGCAGGCTGCGGAAAAACCTCACATAAGGCAAGAAGCGTACCTCAGGCGCTAAAGCGCCAACGTATTCCCAACGGCTTAGCGGCACGAGTGAACTCCTGCCCTTCCCGATTTCATAAACTTGATTCTTTTTTTTCGCACCCTGCTAGAGCGTAACCATCGCGCTGCGCTCCACTGTTCTGCCAATCTCCTCCGCCAGAATCTGCCGCTTGATTTTCATGGAGGCGGTGCGGGGAAAATCCTTCTCCCAAATCAAGTAACTGCCCACGCGTTTGAAATCGGGTAACCGGCGGTTGCGAGCCATGATGTCTTCCAGTAGTTTGCTGTCGAACTTCTGATTCTGCTCCAGCCCCAGCACGAGCACCAGAATTTCGCCCCCGAGCTCTTTTTTTGGCCAGACGTAATTCGCCGCAAAAATGCAAAATTCTTTCACCGGCAAACCATCGAAGACGGTTTCAATATCCTCTGGATAAATATTCTTTCCGCCCTCGGTGACGATCATGTTCTTCTTGCGGCCGTAAAGCTGCAGGTGCCCGTTTCCGTCGAAGCGCCCGAGATCGCCCGTCAGGAGCCAGCCATCAACGATCGTTTCCAGCGTCAATTCCGGATCGTCCAGGTAATGCGACATGACGGTTTTACTCTGCGCCGCCACTTCTCCCACACCCTCCGCATCCGGATTCAAAATGCGCAGCTCGACTCCCGGCAGGGGCTTGCCTACGGTGTCGGCTCGGAATGGTTTGAGATCGTTCAGCGTGAGCGCTGTGCCCGCTTCGGTCAGTCCATACCCATTCACCACCGGAATTCCGAGATCGTAAAAGAATTGCATCGTCGACGGTTCCAGAAAGGCGCCGCCGGTGATGAGCGCCAGCAGCTCACCACCGAATGCGCGATGCACACCGGGCAAAAGCATGCGGCTGAACGTGACCTTCGGCCTCCGCCGGGTGAACAGCTTGTTGACGGAAATGAAAAAGTCCAGAATCGCGCGCTTCCACGAAGGCAGCTCGTCAAATTTCGCGCGCAGCCCTTTTTCCAGATTCTTCACGATCATCGGAACCAGGGAAACATAAGTGATGCGGTAACGCACAAACGCATCGCGCACGAACTCGGGACGCAGCGTGCGCAGATGCACCACGCAGGCTCCGCACACAAACGGGCCGATAAATCCCACCATGAAATCGATGGCATGATTCGTGGGCAGAATGCTCAGATAGCGCACGCCCGGCCAGAATGGATACCACGCCGTCAGCGACCGGCACTGTTCCAGATAATTTTCATGGGTGAGTACGCACCCCTTCGGCCGGCCGCCGGTTCCCGAGGAATAAACGATGCAGGCCACGTCTTCGCGCTGGCGCATCACGAAATCGGGAGCGCCCTTGCGTTTGAAATCTTCCCAGCGGAACGCGCCGGCCAGATCTGATCCAAGCGGCGATTCCGTCACCAGCACCATCCTGGTGGCGATCTTCGAAAAATCCGGAGACTGCATAATCGCGCGCCACAAGTGATACTCGATGATCAGAATCTTCGCCTTCGAATGCGCCAGCAGTTGCAGGTGCTCCGCCGCAGTCAGCTTGTAGTCGAGCGGCACTAGCACCCCGCCGCAGTAGAAAATCGCGTATGCCGAAATCAGCCACTTCGACTGATTGGTCATGATAATGGCGGCGCGCTCGCCGGGATCGAAGTCGGCATCTTCCAGCGCGCGAGCGAGCGGAAGCGCGATCTCCTTGAAATCGGAATAAGTGAGGCGAACTTTTTCCCGGTCGCGATCCGCCTCAATCAGGCACGTCTCGGAAGAGAAACGGTCGAGGGCATCGCGCAGCACTGCTCCCAAGCAGGTGTATGGACGAAGGTCGAGCATCAGCCAAGAAGATTGTCGGTTGCCGATTCTAGATTGCCAATTGCCAATTTAGCATCCCGGCTGGGTGGGGTGCCGTAAAGGTGGACAATCGCTGTCAAAACTTGTCATAACGGCACGCTGGATGGGCGAACGGAGCCAGTCCCTAAAGGGGCCACTTCTTCATCAGCCAGTGAACGGCATCGCTGAAGCGACGCCCCGATACGAATCGTCAGTCTCCGTCGCCCGTATCAGCCGCGATTAATTCCAGACCCTGCAGCAGCGGACTGGATTCGGAGACGAACTCGACGTGGCCGCAGCGCGGACACGACAAAATGGCATGTCCGGAGTTTCCCGGCGCCAGGCTGGCTCGCATCAACTGGTAGCGTTCGAGTCGCTGTTCGCAGCGCAAGCAGCACACCGCTTTGTGATAGGGATCGGGCGAGATGCCGCCCGGCACCTCGATGGCTGGTTTCATAGATTCCTTCTAGGGGTATCAGAGCGCCAAACTGCGCACGCTCTGTCCCAAGTGGAATTGAGTGTAGCACGCCGGTCGCCGGGAACCCTTGCTGTAAGCGGTTACTTTCGTTCGGTTAGCCGACGAAGTAAAGCCCCGCTTCTAACGCGCGAGCGGCTTCGAGGATCTCAGGTCTGCTACCGGCGGAAACGACACAGGAGTTAACATGGTTTGCGCAGGCGGCATAGGACCACCCCGCACGACCTTCAGCAGCATCTCGAGAGCGAGTCCTGCAACCGTCGGCGTCACCACGGTCGCCCGCAGTTGCCCACGCCGAACCCAGTCCTGGCCCGTTTTCGGCAGACCGTCGCAGCCGGTAAACGGAAGCGACAACCAGTGATCTCGCTCCGCCATCGGCAGCTCTTCAAACGCTTTTCTGGCGCCCAGTGCCATGCCGTCGTTCTGGCATACCACAGCACGAATGCCCATCTGCTTCGATGTAGTCAGGGAGAGCCAGTTTCTTACGGCCCGGCTACCGCTCTGCTCGGTCCAGTCGCCCTTGAGCACTTTCAGTTCGATTCTGCGTGGTTTGGCGGCAAGCATCCCTTTGGAGCGCATCCTGGTGACGTTGTTGCCTGAGGGCCCCTCCACGTAAAGAACGTTTCCTTCCTCGACCAGCGCCTCCAGTTGCCGCGCCTGGATCTTCCCGACTTCCTGCTGATCAATGTCGATCGCGAACACGGGCGTGGGCCCCGTGCGCAACTGTGAAATGTAGTCTGGGGTCCGATTCAGCATCACCCATCCGATTCCCGCGGATACGGCAGCTTTAGCGACTTGCGGCATCTCGGTGCCGACCGGCTCGACCACGATCGCCGCCGGTCGCAGGGAAGGGTCCTGAATGACTTTCAATAGTTGTTGCGTCTGGACGACGGCGTCGTTATCTGCGTAGATGATCTCGACTGTGGCGCCGTTCCTGGTAGCGACCGTTTCCGCGGCGTTGGCCTGCTCTCGTTGATAATCGTTCTCGCGCGTAACCAGCGAGATCACGACATTGGAGTTGTTCATCCCTTAGCCCAGCAACGAACGCCGCTATTCTTGCGTTCTCTCCTTTAGGTTGCAAGTCACCAAAGTTATTCCGCCCGGTTGCCAACTGCAATCGCAGCAGTATCCCGGCGAACTGGGTTAGGAGAGATAGCCGCAGGAATGAAAATTAGCATCTGTGCGTTTGTAAAGCTCCCATAGGATTTTGCCAGCGTGCCGCCGCCAAAAATAGAGTGTTGCCAGTATTGGAAGCCTGCTTTTCGCGTCTATAGTTCGAATTAACGGGTGGCGTGAACCGGCAGAAGCGAGACCGGTTACGGAGATCGTCCAGCAAGCCCAGAGCAGTCCAGCAGGGCCACAGTTTGACTTCGCACCGCCTGCGTTCCTGACCTGCACTGTTTTATTCAAGCCCGCGGCGCTCTCGCAACCAGTTTCGGGCCGTCTTGGCGGTATAAGCGAGCGTTGCTTTGGAAAGGCAAGGCGCACGAGGGCAAGGTGCGCTCAGGATTCGCCAACTCGGCTGGCTGGAATGGAAGAGAACTAATCAGACTGGCAACCCAACGAGGTCGTCGGCGTATCAAGGATCTTGGGTGATGGCAAAGGGCGTGCTTCTGGTGGATGACAATTTATTGGTGCGAAAGACATTGCGCCACATTTTCGAAGACGCCGGTTTTGAAATCTGCGGCGAGGCTGGCGATGGAACTCAGGCCGTCGATCAGGCTCCTACGCTAAGACCCGACCTCATCGTGCTTGACCTCTCCATGCCCAGCCTGAACGGTTTGCAGGCTGCTCCCCTGCTGCGGCGCGCCTTGCCCGATGTGCCCATCATTTTGTTTACGATTTATCCCACCACGGCATTGCAACAGAATGCCAAAAACGCAGGTGACCTCGGTGATCTCCAAGGACACTGCCATTTCCTGCCTGGTGAATGAGGCAGAGAAACTACTCCGCGAGACTCAGGCGCACAAATCCCACTAGCTGCCCCAGCCAGCGGGCTCCCTTTGTTATAATCAGACGTTCAACGAAGACTTCTGCGGAAGTGGTGGAACTGGCAGACACACCATCTTGAGGGGGTGGCGCCGAAAGGCGTGGGGGTTCAAATCCCCCCTTCCGCACCATAAATCCTGGAATCGTCAAATACTTATGATTTATCTGATCACGGCGGTACACATTCTGGTTTGTTTCTTCATCATCATTGTCGTGCTGCTGCAGAGCGGCACCAGCGGAGATCTCTCCGCCGCGTTCGGCGGACAAGGCAGCCAGACCGCATTCGGTCCCCGCGGTGCGGCTAGCGCCCTTTCCAAGGCGACGACATGGTCCGCCGTGCTGTTCATGATCACATCGATTACGCTGTCGGTTTACCAGAGCAGCCGTAGCGGGCCAAAATCGGTGTTGCAGGGCGTTAAGTCGCAGCCGGTAAAGACCCTGCCCGCGCCCGCGACTCCACCGACGCCGCAGAAATAGCAAAGGGTGTGTGCCACACGGCGTCTAAATTATCCTGAACACTTCGCGTTCCTTCGCAAGCCGCGGAGATCCTCGCACGCGCATCCGCAGCGGCAGTTCCCGCATTGTAATTCCCGCATCGACGGTGCTACCATCCGCTTTGAAGCTCTATATGGAGGCATTATGTCGGATCGTGAGGGAAATAGCTTCGTTTGGTTTCTGGCCGGTATGGGATTAGGCGCGCTGGTCGGTGTCCTTTATGCGCCGCGTTCGGGCAGCGAGACGCGCGAGGCGATTCGGGCACGCGCCGAAGAAGGGCGCGATTACATGCGCAGCCGCGCCCGCGACGCACGAGATCAGGCGTCGCAATGGGCGGATCGCGGCCGCGATGCTCTCAACCAGCAGAAGGAACAGTTCCGCGCCGCCTACGAAGCCGGACGCCAGGCTTATCACGAAGCCACGACTGAGGCTGGCGGAGTGAAAAATCCGTAAGTGGGAGCGCCCCAGCTTCCATGAGCTTATCGGTTGCTCATCGGAACGCTGTAGTGGCAAAGATTCGTTATGCCAAACCTTACGATATTCATTGCCTTAACCGCGTTTGCCATCTTGTTGCAGGCAGGCATTCTTCTGGCCATGTACATCGCCATGCGCAAGAGCAGCCAACGAATGGAAGCGCTGGCGACCGAGGTGCGAAATAAAGTCCTGCCCACGATCGAGCAAGCTCAGTCGATCGTGGTCGACATCCGTCCGAAGCTCGAGGTGATCGCCGAGAACGTCGAGCAAACCACGACTCAACTCCGCGCTCAGGTGCAGCGGATCGACGCCGCCGTCAGCGACGCGGTGGACCGCGGACGGCTACAGGTGATTCGCGCAGATGAACTGCTGAGCCGCACCCTCGACCGCGTCGAACAGACCTCGGAGATGGTGCAGAAAACCGTGGTTTCGCCCATGCGCCAGCTTTCCGGAATCATGCAGGGCATTACGGTCGGACTGGAATTCCTGTTGCACCACCGTTCCCGCGGAAATGGTTCGTCTCGCGGCGAGCGTCGTCCGGTTCCCCAGGATGAGATGTTCATTTGATCAGGAGAAAACCGCCAGTCTAGTTAAGTGCCGTGTCAGGAGTCTTGCGTGACGCCGCGGCCAATCCGGAGCAAGTGCGCGGAAGGGTCGAATGGGGACGGCACCACGCTCGCGACTGTCCCATGAGACTGCCCTCGACCTGCACCATCGCGATTCATCCGACGATCAGAACGTGCCGCACAGCAGGAATTCACGGTTCCCCTCGGCACCCAGGATCGGTGACTCGATTACGTCGGTCTGAGCAGCGCCGAGACTCGTCAACGCATGCCGCACCTTCTCGACGGCCGAGCGTTGCACGGTTTCGTCGCGAACAATTCCACCCTTGCTGACGTGTTCCCTGCCCGCCTCGAACTGCGGCTTAACCAGGACAACGACATGTCGCCCCTGCCGCTCGCTGGGCAATTCGGGAAATGCCGCGGCAATGACCGAGGGAAGAACAAGCGTCGCAGAGATGAATGAAACGTCCATCGTGATAAAGTCCACAAGCTGGCCGAGAGCCTCGCGCGTCAGGTATCGAGCGTTGGTTTTTTCCAGCAGGCGCACTCGAGAATCCTGCCGAAGCTTAAGGTCCATCTGGCCATAACCGGTATCGACAGCGATAACGCGCGTCGCATGATGCTGCAACAAGCAATCGGTGAATCCTCCAGTTGACGCGCCGATATCAAGGCAGACTTTTCCCGAGACATCAATTTTCCAATGCTCGATCGCGCGCTCGAGTTTAACCCCGCCGCGGCTCACGTAGCGGAGATCCTCGCCCAGCAACCGGATCGCAGAATCTTCGGCGACCGCCGCTCCAGCTTTCTCCAGTTTCTGATTGTTAACGAGAACCTTGCCCGCGAGGACCAACGCCTGCGCCCGTTCGCGGGATGCAGCCAGTCCGCGATCGACAAGTAGTTTATCGAGCCGGATTCTCATTGTGGGTCCGCCAAAGCTTAAGATCACCACGGAGACACGGAGTCAGCGAGAAGAGAAACCATAGCAAGCCCGAACAAACCTTCTGACAGTGTTCACAATTCACTCAACCACGAAGCACACAAAGTAACACCAAGTATTAACCCGGGTGGTGTGCCCCCGTTCACTGTTCCAATGTCTATGTGAGTCCTCGGTTGATTTTTCGGTTTCAGCGGGGATGAGGCGCGGAGCAGGGGCGGCGTTTGAGCCCCTGCTTCGCTCCCTCTCTTTGCAAGCTTTCCACTCATGCCCGCATCTCCACTAGTGTTCTGGCAAACTCCGCCGGCGGCAGATAGTTCAACGCACTGTGTGGACGTTGCTGGTTATAATCTTGC
>JASHQK010000606.1 GCA_030039195.1 Candidatus Sulfotelmatobacter sp. | reverse complement strand
GGCCGTGCGCGCCATTCGGGAAGTGTAGGCCCGGACGCATTCGTCCGGGCAGGCGAGCACATCTCGCCTGCGAGATCGGCAATGATCCTACTTCTCTCCCGGCTTGAATTCCAGAGCGGCGGAGTTCATGCAATAGCGCAGGCCCGTGGGTGCGGGACCATCTTCGAACACGTGGCCCAGGTGGGCGTCGCAGCGGGCGCACCGGACTTCGGTTCGCACCATGCCATAAGTGCTATCCCGATGCTCGACCACTCCGCCATCCTCGGTGGGTTTGAAAAAGCTGGGCCAGCCCGTGCCGGAATTGAACTTCGCCTGGGAATCGAACAGCGGCGCGCCGCAGCAAACGCAGTGATACATCCCCTGCTGGTGATTGTTCCAATACGCGCCGGTGAAGGCGCACTCGGTGCCCGCCTCGCGCGTCACGTGATATTGCTCAGGCGTAAGCTGCTTGCGCCACTCGGCTTCGGACTTCGCAATTTTCTCTGCAGTTTTTTCGGCCATTGGATCGGCTCCATTCTCAAACTATTTTGGCACTCATTGGATGTTCGGGAGCGGGAAAAGTAACATCCCTCTTGCCGCCGTTGTCATCCTGAGCCGCGAGTTTTGTGGCGAAGGACCTGTGCAATCCCCCGGGCAGAATGCAGAGGTCCCTTCGACAGGTTCAGGGCGGGCTCTTCGGCGTGCACAGAACGCGCGCCTCAGGACGACAATCTGATGAAGTGCCGGGCAGAATTCCTACGCCAGTTCTTCCCCCACCTTCCGGTATTTGCCCTTGAAGAACACCAGCGGGTCGCCGTTGTTCACCACCACATCTTCCACTTCGGCTATGAAAATCGTGTGATCGCCCGCGTCCTGCGCTGAGTGCAGGCGGCATTCGAGATAGGCCAGCGATCCATGCAGCATGGGAGTTCCATGAGGGGTGCGGTCGAAGCGGGCTCCAGCTTCAGCCTCGGCGCGTTCGTGCGTCCGCTCGGGGCTCGCGTAGTATTCCGAAATCGCCCGCTGATCATCGCGCAGGATATTCACGCCGAAACGTTTCTTGGCGTGCAGGTGCGCGTGCGTGCGCGTCGAATGGTCGACGCAGACCAGCACCAGGAGGGGATCGAGCGACACCGAGGCGAAGGCGTTCGCGGTCATGCCATGGACTTCGCCATCGAGATCGACGGTCACAATGGTGACGCCGGTGGCGAAACGTCCCATGGCTTGGCGGAATTCGGCAGCGTTGAGGGCCATGCGTTTGTAAATAGCGCCCAATTCATGAACCACGAAGGACACGAAGGATCACGAAGGCTGGAAGCGTTAGTTTCCTTCGTCCACTTTCGTGCCGACCGTGGTTCATGGACACTCGGCAGCAAGCGCCTACATTATCACGCACCCGGCGTTGTATGATTCGAGTGGACTGGGGTCTTTCGGGGATGACGCCGACTTTGGAGCACGCTGGCTACCGCGATGCGCTCGCCGGAATCCGCACGGGCGTGCCGATCTCACGCGAAACGGCCCTGCAGCTGATTCGCTGCCCTGATGAAGACTTGGCCGAATTACTCGCCGCCGCCCGCGCCGAGAAAGAGCGCTTCAAGCCCGGCGTGATCACTTATTCGCGCAAAGTCTTCATTCCGCTGACCAATCTCTGCCGCGATTATTGTGGATATTGCATATTCCGGCGCGACCCTGGCGACCCGGGCGCGCACACGATGACACCCGACGAAGTTGTGGAAGTTGCTCGCGCCGGTGAAAAGCTCGGCTGCACCGAAGCACTTTTCAGCCTGGGGGATAAGCCAGAATTGCTTTTTCCCGAGATGCGCGAAAAGCTGTGTCATCTGGGCTACAAGTCGACGCTGCACTATCTGGAAGCGATGTGCGAATTGGTGCTGCGCGAAACGAAGCTGTTGCCGCATCCGAATCCAGGATTGCTCAGCGCGGAGTGGATCACACGCCTGGCCGCAGTTTCCCCAAGTATGGGGTTGATGCTCGAGACCACCAGCACGGCTCTGCTGGCTCCGGGGGCCGCGCACGACAATGCTCCTGATAAAGTGCCGGCCAAGCGTCTTCGCACGATCGCAGAAGCCGGCAAACAGAATGTTCCATTCACCACGGGCTTGCTGATTGGGATCGGCGAGACAGCGGAGGATCGAGTCGATACGCTCGTCGCGATCCGCGATCTACACGACCGCTACGGTCACATTCAGGAAGTGATCGTGCAAAATTTCCGCGTGAAGCCGAGCATCCCGATGGCGAATTGGCCGGAGCCGAGCCAGGGCGAGATGCTGCGCACCATCGCGGTAGCTCGTTTGCTAATGCCGAACGCGAATATTCAGGCGCCACCTAATCTGAATGCGCCATATTATGAAGAGTTGCTGGAAGCGGGCATTAACGATTGGGGAGGAGTTTCGCCGATGACGCCGGACTACATCAATCCGGAAAAACCCTGGCCGCATCTGGAGCAGCTTCGCCTGCGCACCGAAGCGAAAGGGTTCGAGTTGCGGCAACGGCTGCCCGTGTATCCGGAATTCTTGCCGGCGGCGATGAAAAAATCTGGCGTGCTAGCAGAAAAATTGCGGGCAGCGAAGACGGACGACGGCCTCGCCCGACTGGAGCGGGCGGCATGATCTGCGTTCTGAGCGGCGGCACTGGCGGCGCAAAGTTCGTCGATGGCCTGCGCCAGGTCATGCCCGCGGAAGACATCACGATCATCGTCAATACCGGCGACGATCTGCTGTGGTGGGGACTGTACGTTTCGCCGGACCTAGATTCGATCACCTATGTTCTGTCGGGCATGCTGAGCCGCGAGCGGGGATGGGGCGTAAAGGGCGACACGTTTCTCTGCCTGCAAGCGATGGGGCAACTGGGCGAGCCGACCTGGTTTCATACTGGCGATCGCGATCTGGCGGTGCATTTGCTGCGGTCGCGACTGCTGGCCGAGGGCAAGACGCTCTCGGAGGCGACCGCCGTGATCTGCGGAAAACTGGGAGTAAAAGCGCGGATTTTGCCAATGAGCAACTCGCGAGTGGAAACGCGCGTGGATACTCCGGCCGGGGAATTGAGCTTCGAGGAATATTTTGTGCAGCGCTGGTATCAGGATCCGGTGAACTCGGTTCGCTTCGCGGGAGCTTCCGATGCCGAGCCTGCGCCTGGAGTACTGGACGCTATCAGCTCGGCCGACGCGGTTCTGATTGCACCCAGCAATCCGGTGACGAGCATCGAGCCGATTCTCGCGGTTCCGGGCATTCACCAAGCGCTGCTGAGCGCTCGCGGGAAAATTGCGGCGGTCAGTCCCATCGTCGGCAATGCTCCCGTGGCCGGGCCGGCGGGAATTCTCATGGCGGCGCAGGGATTGCCGTGCTCGATTGCTGGTGTGGCAAAGGCCTATGAAGATTTTCTCGACGTCCTGATTTGCGATACGCGCGACGCCCGGGCCGCCGATGCGCTGCGCCGCGGCGGATTGCGCGTGCAATGCGCGCAGACGGTCATGCGCAGCGCCGAAGATAAGGCCGCGCTGGCGCGTGAAGTGCTCTCGTTGGTGGCCGGCAATCTACTCAAAGAACAACCTGAATCGAATACCGCGTTCCGGCGGTTGAGCCCGCCGTGATCCTGGTCCCAATCAAGAATCTGTCATTGGCGAAGCAGCGCCTGGCCGCGGTGCTCGATCAGGCTTCGCGAACGAAGCTGGCGCAAGCCATGTTAGAAGACGTGCTCGCTGCGCTGAATGAATGGCACCTGGGACGAAATTCTAGAACCCCCGAAATCGCTCTCGTTACCAGCGATCCCTTCGCGGTAAAACTCGCGGACAACTACGGATTCGAAGTCATCCTTGATCCCGACAATCCAGGCGAGACCGGCGCGATCGAGATGGCAACGCGCGTTTGCCTGAAGCGCGGAGTTGAGTGGACGCTGGTAATTCCTGCCGATATTCCTTTGATTCAGGCGCGGGAATTAGAAGAAATTTTCGAGCAAGCGCCAGAGCAAGGCAGCGTACTGGTTCCAGCTGGCGACGGGCGCGGCACAAACGCTGTACTCCGGCGTCCGGCGGATTTATTTCCCCTGCGATTTGGCAACGACAGCTTCAAACCGCACCATGCGGCAGCGCAGGCTACGGGAAAACCTTGCGTGGTTCTGCAGTTGTCCGGGATCGCCGTCGATGTAGACAATCCCGAGGACTTGCAGAAGCTGATTGCGCTGCCGGGCGAAACGCGAGCGCAGCGATTGGCCCGGGAATACGCGGCTGCTGCCGGAGGCCAACTCCAGGCAGCGGCCTCAACCGAGACGCCGTAGCTTCCGGAGTGAGCACGGCCCGGACTGCTTGTAGAATGGCGCACAACTCTGATGGCGCGGACGAGAGGCAAACAAAAGCCGGCATCCGATAGGGATCTGGCCAAACTGCTGGTGATTGCGATTCCGCTTGCAGACGAAATCCAGCCGGGCGATTCCATCGCAACAAAACTGCTGCAGGCGGCCCGGAAACGCCGCATCACCTTTTGCGCGGGCGATGTTCTCGTGGTGAAACACAAGATCGTTTCGAAGGTAGAAGGCCGTGTTGTCGATCTGGACAGCGTCAAGCCGTCTGAAGAATCGATCGCGTGGGCGAAGCAATATGGACTTGATGCACGCGTCATTGAACTTGCCCTGCGCGAGAGCCGTGCCGTGATTCGCCGCAGGAACGGCGTGCTGATCACTGAGACTCATCATGGATTCATCTGCGCCAACAGCGGCGTGGATGTTTCCAACGTCGATGGCGGCCACCATGCGGTATTGCTTCCTGAAGATCCCGACCGTTCTGCGGCCAGGTTGAAGCGCGCACTGAAAAAGGCCACGGGACTCACGATCCCTGTCATCATTACGGACAGTTTCGGACGGCCGTGGCGCGAAGGCTTGACCGAATTCGCCATCGGCATCGCGGGAATGAAACCACTGCGCGATTATCGGAGCTGGCGTGATCCGCATGGCTACAAGCTGAAAGCCAGCGTGGAAGCCGTGGCCGACGAACTCGCCTGCGCAGCGGGACTCGTGTGCGGTAAGCTGAACCGGGCCCCGGCGTGCATCATTCGCGGATTTCGCTATGATCGTGGCGCCGGGAGCGCTCGTCAATTGCTGCGCGCGCCGGCGACGGATTTATTTCGTTAGGGTCAGGAGGGCGGAGTAGTCTGCGCAGTCCACTATGGATTCGCTACACTGTAGCTGCAGCGAGTCGTGAGTTTGGCGACCGCTGCAAGACGGATCGTAAAGATACGTTTTCACGGGGAATGTTATGGCAAGTCCGCTGACGCCGTCGGAACTCGAAACCTTCCCTTCGCGTGATTGGTCGGAGATCGCACCGCGCATGACTTCGGAAATCCGCACGTCCTTAGAGAAGATTCTCGAGACGCAGAACGGTGCAGATTTGTCTCTCGATGAAGCGTATGCGCTCGCGAACTGCGGCGGCGATGATCTGCTGGGGCTTCTGGTCGCCGCCAACATTCTCCGCGCGGAACTCGTGGGCAACATCGTTACGTACATCATCAATCGCAATATTAATTTCACCAATATTTGTTTTGTCGGATGCAAGTTCTGCGCCTTCAGCCGCGGCCCGCGCGAGTCGGATGCGTACTATCTCAGTCTGGAGGAAGTTGCGGAGAAAGCGCGCGAGGCCTGGCAAATCGGTGCGACAGAGGTCTGCATACAGGGCGGGCTGCCGCGCAATCTGCCCAAGTTTTATTATCGAGACATTCTGCGCGCGGTGAAAAGGGCTGTGCCCGGCATGCACATTCACGCCTTCTCCCCGATGGAGATCGTCTACGGCGTGGAACTCACCGGCATGGCTCTTGCCGACTATCTCTCCATGCTGCGCGACAACGGACTGGGCACATTGCCCGGCACAGCGGCCGAAATTCTGGATGACGAAATCCGGCATATTCTTTCAGCGAACAAGCTGTCGACGGCGCAGTGGATCGAAGTCATCCGCACTGCGCACCGCTGCGGCATTCGCACGACTTCGACCATGATGTACGGCCATGCGGAAACGCCCGCGCACTGGGTAAGGCAAATGCGCCTCTTGCGCGAGATTCAGTCGGAGACGGGAGGGTTTACCGAGTTCGTTCCGCTCGGATTCGTGCATCAGAATACGCTGCTGTTTCATCAGGGATTGGCACGCTCTGGGCCAACGCTGGCCGAGCATCTGAAGGTGCATGCGCTGGCGCGAATTTTGCTTGCCGGATCCATCAACAACATTCAGGTCTCGTGGGTCAAGCTGAACCGGCAGCTTTCGCAACTCTGCCTGCACGCGGGCGCGAACGATTACGGTGGGACACTGATGGAGGAGAACATTTCACGCGAAGC
>JASHQK010000605.1 GCA_030039195.1 Candidatus Sulfotelmatobacter sp. | reverse complement strand
CTGCATGAGCGACCGCGGCAATGCGATCGGCTGCGGATTTCGGAACGATGCCAACACGTGCCTCGGCACGCGCGAGCGCGACTTCAAAGTCGAGGAGCGCTTGCAAAACGGAGATGTCCGAGAACACCTCGGCGAGTGGTTCGGTAGTTCCTAAACTCTCGATGACACGTGCTGCCAAAGCCGTTTCCTCAGTCCGGCATTATACGTGCGCAGCCTGCTGGAACAACGTCAACTTTGCGAACTCGTACCGGCAAGGCGCAGTAAATCGTCGTCCGCAAGAGACGATGAGGTAGTCACGCAGGAACTGCACCACTGCCAAGAAGGAGCCGACATTGCCAGACGAGCCGATTGGGACTAAATTATGGCGGTCCTACGGAGGAGACTCTATGCCGGTGCTCGATACGAAGAGCAGTATTGATGCAGTCGTGCGCGAATATGCTTTCCCTGATGTCCACATCGGCGCCGGAGAGGATGAATCTCCCTGGATGCCTTTCCGACCGAATGTATTCATCCGCCATCTCGCATTCGACGTAAGGACGAATATGTATTCAAACGTTCTATGGGTGAAGTCGGGAGGCATGTTGGGTCGGCATCGCCATCGCGGACGAGTTTTTGGCTATACCCTCGAAGGCAGTTGGCGTTATCTCGAGTATGACTGGGTTGCCCGACCGGGCAGCTACGTGCAGGAAAGTCCGGGCGCCATTCACACCCTGGTTTCCGACGAAGGCATGAAAACGGTTTTCTGGCTCAACGGATCGCTGGAATTCTTCGACGAGAACGATGGCTTGCTTGAGACCCTCGATGTCTTCTGGTTTATGGATCACTACCTGAGCTATTGCCGCGAAAACAGCATCCCGATCAACAAGAGGTTATTTGTGTGACTTCGAGCGAAACGCGCTCTTGCCGGAGTCGTCATTCCTAAACCCGCAGGATGACGCCATGAACGAAAACGCTCAATTTTTCAAACTGATCCAGTTCCCCCGGCGTTTATGGATGACCGGTGTGACACCTCTGCTATGATGCCGCGGCATGGCCCACTCCCGCTACGAGACTAATCTGGTCGCGATTTTGTTTTTCACTTGGGGTACGGTCTTCCTGGGCCGGATGTCAGCGTTGTATCTCGCGCCCTATTACGCGCCGGAATTTCATCTCAGCCACGGGCAAGTGGGCACTGTGGCATCAGTGCTGGCCATCACCTGGGCAATATCGACTCTTGTTTTCGGCGCATTGTCGGATCGGGTTGGCCGCAAGCCCGTGTTGCTTCCCGCCATGTTTGCCTTTTCCATCCTGTCCTGGGCATCCGGATTGGTTCATAGCTTTCCTCAACTACTGCTGGTGCGCGCGCTGATGGGAGCAGCGGGAGGACCGGCATGGTCCACGATGACGGCACTCATCGAAGAGTCTTCGCCATCCGATCGTCGTGGGCGAAATATAGGTCTGGTGGTCAGCGCGGCGGCGCTTGTCGGTTTGGCTGCCGCCCCAGTGCTGACAACCCAGGTAGCGGCGCGTTGGGGTTGGCGGCTGGCTTTCTTCGTGGCCGGAGCCCCAGAACTGTTGATGAGTCTTCTGGTTTGGAAGTTCGTGAAAGAGCCCGCCGCGGCCAGTGGCATCCATGAGAAGCCTTCGTTATCTGAGTATCTTTCCATCCTCCGCTATCGCAACATCTGGTTGTGCTGTTTGGGAGCCGCTGGATTCATGTCGTGGTTATTCGCGGTAAGCCTATTTGCCCCGCTCTACATCACAGAGGTTGTTCATGAGTCCGCGACGACGGCCGGGTTCCTCCTCGGTGCGAGTGGACTGGGCAGCTTCTTCCTAGGTTTTCTGCTTCCGTCACTCTCAGACCGATGGGGCCGCAAACCGCTTTTGCTGGTGATGGCGGCTATGTCTGCCGTGGTACCGCTGGCTTTTCTCGTGCCGGTCCTGTATCTGTATCCGCTGGTGCTGGCGTTAATCGTTTTTGCCGCCAATTCCGGACAGGCCATTGCCAGCGTAGTCTTAGTTCTGGTGCCCACCGAAAGTGTGCCAGCTCAATTTCGCGCCACATCGATCGGCCTTTCAACACTGGCCGGAGAGGTGATGGGTGCGACTGCCGCTCCCATTCTCGCGGGCACATTGGCGCAACGACACGGTCTTGCCGTGACCATGTGGCTGGCGGTGGCGGGCAGCGGGCTGTTATTTCTGGTCACACTTTTTCTTCGGGAAACCACACCCGCTGCGATCTTAGCGATCAAACCATCGATGGGAGCAAGCCTGCAGGAACAACCCGAGAGCGAAGATTAGGACGGACGCTAAGGAGCATCTTCGCCGGGAACAGAGAGCGCAGCTGCTGTCCTTTGCAGTTCGCGTAGCTTGAACCGCTGCAGCTTGCCGGTTGCGGTCTTAGGAAGCTCCGGCAGATATTCAATCCATTGCGGTTTCTTGTAACTGCTCAGTCTCTCCCCAACCCAATCTTGCAGTTCACTGCGCAAGCTGTCAGTCGGAATGAAGTTGT
The DNA here is from genome assembly GCA_030039195.1 of Candidatus Sulfotelmatobacter sp. Lineage (GTDB taxonomy): Bacteria > Acidobacteriota > Terriglobia > Terriglobales > Acidobacteriaceae > Sulfotelmatobacter. The sequence continues at coordinate 14,317 of JASHQK010000605.1, read as the reverse complement.
CGTTTAATACCAGGTACGCAGCTGGCTTGAGAAGACCAGCCGCGTCCTCACGAGCCACCACTCCCGCTTCTCGTACCGCGGGATGAGCAATCAAGGCGCTCTCGACCTGAGCAGGACTGAGCCAGCGACCATTGACCTTGAACAAGTCGTCGGCCCGGCCCGCATACCAGAAATATCCATCCGGATCCTGGTAATACTCGTCTCCGGTGCGGAGCCAGGCGCCTTCGAACGCGGCTTTGGTTTTTTCGTGCTGGTTCCAGTAGCCGGTGCAGGTTGAATCCGCTTTAATTAGCAAGTGTCCAATTTCGCCTTTCGAAACAGCTAGTCCTTCATCGTTCACAATCTTCGCTTCATAGCCTGGAATGACCTTCCCACTCGATCCGGGCCGGACCTTCCCCGGAGAATTTGAGATCACCATTTGCAAAGCCTCAGTCGAGCCCCAGGCATCGAGAACTTCAACGCCAAAGCGCTGCTTGAATCGCTCAAATAGAGCGGGTGGCAATGATTCTCCGGCCGAAATCGCGTGCCGAATACTGGAAAGATCAAACTCTTTTCCATCCTCGCGCCGAGACGCTAACAAAGCGGCGTAGTTCGTGGGCACCGAGAAGAACAAAGTCGGACGATACCGCTCGATGTTCGCGAAAACGCTCACAGGCGTCGGGCGGGCCGGTGAAAGAATCGTCGTGGCGCCGCAGTAAAGCGGAAAATATCCGGCATTGCCGAGTCCGTATGCGAAGAACAAACGCGCCACGCTGTAGCAACGGTCAGATTCGGTCATCCGCAGGATGCCCTTCGCGTAGGCCTCCGAACTGACCACCATGTCGTGGTGGAGATGTACACATCCTTTAGGAGCACCCGTACTTCCTGATGAATAAAGCCAAAATGCCATGTCATCTTTGCCGGTGGGCTCGATCTGAAGTTCTGAACGCTCCACGTTCATCAATTCGCTCAAATTGCCGAACTTGGTGTTCTTATTTCCGACCAGAACAACCTCTCTTAAGTATCGCAACCGATCCCGTGAAAGCTGCTGGATTTCTGGCAAAGTAGTCTCGCTGACGATAGCGACCCGCGCCCGGGTGTCATTCAGCAGGTATTCGTATTCCTGCGCCCGCAGCCAAGGATTGACCGGCACGGCCACGGCGCCGATTTTGATGGCTCCTAAAAAGCAGTACAGAAACTCGGGGCTATCCAGAAGCGCCAGCAGGACTCGTTGCTCGAGGTCGACACCGAGCCGACGCAAAACGTTGCCAACCCGGTTTGTATTCTCCAGCAGATCGCGATACGAGACTTTTTCGTCGCCACACTCGATCGCGGTCTGCGCACCCCGGCCTTCGGCGACATGGCGGTCCACCATGACGCTGGCAACGTTGAAGATCTCGGGCAGTTTGATCAAGGTCGCTGCAGTCCTTTAGGGGATTGCTTGGGCTGGTTCCAGTAAACTCCGATGGCGGCGGAGTATAGCACGTCGCGAACTCCCTTTGCCTTGTTGAGATAGGAACGGTTCTTCGCCGCACCGCGGAGCGTTTGCAGAACTGCATCCGCAGCACTCGTGACGTGCATCTAGACGTTTCGTTTCTTGGGCAGGCTCGTACTGGGAACGAAGTCAGCCATCGACGATTTGAGGTCATTCCAGAGCGTGCAATTTGCGGCTAAGGCTTATCCGCTCCTGCAAGCGCCGATGCCACCGCTGATGCGGGCATTTTCACCGTCACCGTGTGCTTATCGCTACCGAAGTGGATCACTGTCGACTCGCCCATCGCGCGAATATGCGTTACCTGATCAGCGTTGACATAGGTTTCCATGCCATACTCATCTTCAAATCTTACGAGCTTCACATAATCCTCCCGCATGCCATTGTCGAAGCACTTATGAAGGAACAGCAGTGACAGCGATCACAAAGCTCCGAAGTAGAAACGAGCACTCTGGTTGGGATAATGTCTATGAATCAGCCAGTTCTCTAAGCGAAATGAAATTCCACTTGTCCTTTGTTTTTGTCGTACTTGTCAGCGTCCCCGCCTGTTTTGCCCAGAAGAACGCATCCTTCTACGTGTCGACGACGGGCAGCGACACGAATCCCGGAACGCAAACAGCACCCTGGCGGACTGTTCAACACGCGGCCGACGTTGCCCGTGCGGGCAGTACGGTCAACGTACGTGGGGGAGTTTACGCGGAACTGGTCACCATCAAGTCGTCGGGCAACGCTGCAGATGGATACATTACTTTCAGAAGCTTTCCCGGCGAGACTGCCGTGCTCGACGCCGAGCATTTCACGCCCAGCGGCAGAAGCGCTGTATTGACCATTCACGACAAGAGTTATGTGAGAATCGAGGGCTTTGAAATTCGGAACTACCGCACCGCCGAACACCATCTGGCGCCGCTAGGCATAAGCGTGATGGGGGCTGGTTCTCATTTCGAACTGCTGAGAAACAACGTCCACAATATTGAGAACACCTTTCAGGGCCGTGATCGCCCGGGAAGCGGCGGAAACGGGTTTGGCATTGCCGTGTACGGTACCGACGCGAAAACTCCGATCAGCGACCTGATCATCGAAGGGAATGAGGTGCATCACCTCAAAACCGGCTCGAGCGAATCCTTGGTAGTGAACGGAAACGTCACGAATTTCCGCATCACGCACAACGTTGTCCACGACAACAACAACATCGGAATCGACGTCATCGGTTTTGAGCGGACGGCTCCAGATCCGGCCGTCGACCAGGCGCGTGACGGAATCGTCAGCGAGAATCTGGTCTACAACATCACATCGAAGGGTAATCCGGCGTACGGTGAGGATCAATCTTCCGATGGCATTTACGTGGATGGCGGCACGAGAGTCCTGATCGAACGCAACGTGATTCATGACGTGGACTTTGGCATCGAACTGGCCAGCGAGCATCGCAACCGAGCCACTAGTTATGTCACAGCCCGGAACAATCTTATTTATCACTGCAATACGGCAGGAGTCTCTATCGGCGGCTACGCGCCTGAGCGAGGACACACCGAACACTGCACAGTAATCAACAACACTCTTTACGACGACGACAATGCGGGAACGGGTTCTGGTGAGTTCCAGATGCAGTGGAATATGGCGGACGATGTTTTTGAAAACAACATTGTGTACGCGGGGAAGCGTTGCCTAATGACGGTGAATAAATCTCAAGTCGACAGAAACCAGCCGCCCGTCACCATTGATCACAACCTCTATTACTGTGCCGCGGGATCGAAGGGAAGCACCTGGAAAGAAGTTTCCGGAAGCCTTCCTGAATTTGACAAATATGTTCAATCCACAGGCAATGACAGGCACTCCCGGTTTTTGGATCCCGATTTCGTCAACACTTCTGATCGGGACTTTCACCTGCGATCCGATTCACCGGCACTTGCTGTGGGTGTAATCGACGGACTGCCCGTGGGGCAGCGTGACCTGGAGGGGTTGCCACGCATCAAGGCCGGAAAAATTGACCTCGGATGCTACCAGACACAGTGAGGGAGCTCCAGGCGTCGGCTGTCACGGCATCGCACAGCGCACCCCGCTGCTGCGGATCCCTTTCTGACGCGACTAGGCAGAAAGAGGTCGAACGGAAGCCTCTTTGCCGGATCTTCGGACCAGAGGCACGAGTAACGCTTTGAAGCGCGGACTCAACCGCAGCCGTTCGGCTTCTGCTTCAAGGATATCGTTTGCGTTCGCAGCTGTCTTCAGCTGATAGCGGAGATAAGACAGCCGCATGAGCCAGAGAGCGTGTTAAACATCATGTTCGCTTCTCATGTTGAAAGTAATCCAGCCGGAATTTGGAACCCAGTGGTGCTCTTCCGCTAGCTGCTCTTCCAGCAGAGCATCGCGGACTGGACGCGGAAAAAGGATATCGACAATGCCGCCGTGGTGCACATGCCCCACTTCTGCGCTTCCGAATTGAAACTCCTTACCTCCGAAACGATGCGGGTAAACCGAGACTCCTGCCCACGACGACACCTCTTCCACTAACTGGTCAAGACTCCGCATTTCCCCTCCCACTTCTGCTTTCGATGCTCGAATCTGGATGCCAGATTCGGCCAAGTAATACCCCAGCGCGTGAGAGCCAAGAAGTATGACGTCTACTCGCCGCGAATTCCTCCTATAATTCGCATCACGATCCCCGCGTCCCAATCCGTCATTACAATGCCTGATATGAATTTTGGCATCCTGCTACGTCGCTGGCGCTCAGTTCGGCGCGTCAGCCAGCTGGAACTTGCGCTGGATGCTGATATCTCAACGCGTCATCTGAGTTGCATTGAAACGGGCCGCGCTCAGCCCAGCCGTGAGATGGTTCTGCGTCTTGCCGAGGCGCTGCAGGTTCCGCTGCGCGAGCGCAATGCGCTGCTGCTCGCCGCGGGATACGCTCCACTTTATCGTCACACCAATCTCGAGGCACCAGGTTTCGACACGCCTGAGGCAGAGGCCGCGAGGCGCGCCATCGAGATTCTCATGCAGCAGCTTGAGCCCTATCCCGTACTCCTCGTGGACCGGTACTGGAACACCGTGAGGATGAATGGCGGGGCGAAGCGTTTTCTTGCCCTATTTCCCGGCTGCGATTCCGGGACGCCTCATAATGGAGTCCGCCTTGTATTTCATCCCCAAGGGCTGCGGCCCTTCATCGAAAACTGGGAAGTGGTCGCGGCGCGCATGATTCGGCGGGTGCATCGGGAAGCTGCGGGGAATCCATCGGACCCGATGCTGAAACGTTTTGTTGAGGAGTTGCTCAGTTATCCGGACGTGCCGAGCCGCTGGCGCATGCCGGATTGGGATGACGCACCGCCGCCATTCCTGACCATCGACTACAAGTGGAAGAGCTCGACGCTTCGCCTTTTTTCCGTCCTCACCACCTTGGGGACGCCGCTCGACGTTGGACTGCAGGAACTCCGCCTTGAAACTTTTTTCCCCGCAGACGAAGCTACCCGCACTGTGGTGAATCGTCTGGCCGAGGGAGCATCTTAGCGTCGAAACGCTCCACAGAAACCCTTTCTCCCATGACCTCGAAGGTCATGGACAGCGGTCCTACTCCATTGAATACTGATCTTCGTTTTGATCCCCGCGTCCGACGGTTTGTCATGGTTCGCCATCTGCACTTGCGGCCCTCACCGACCGACCAACAGGAGTCTACTGCCATGTTGTCACTGGAAGGAAAGGTCGCGGTTATAACCGGCGCGACAAGCGGCATCGGCGCTCGCACCGCCGAAGTTTTTGTCGCCGAAGGGGCCAAAGTTGTGATTGCCGGTCGGCGCCAGGAGAGAGGAGAAGCGGTGGCGCGAAAACTCGGCGATGCTGCGAGCTTTATTTCCACAGACGTTTCGGTCGAAGCCGACGTTAAGGCGATGATCGACCATGCCGTAGACCGCTTTGGCCGACTCGATTGCCTGATGAACAACGCCGGGAAAGGCTCGCAGTTTACCGCAATTGCCGACGTTGATCTGGAGCAGTTCGATGCAGTAATAGCCGTGCACCTGCGCGCCGTTCTTGCGGGCATGAAATATGCGGCGCGCGTGATGGCCGAGCAAGGAAACGGCAGCATCATCAACGTTGCCAGTGTCAATGGATTCCGCGCCGGGCTGGGCGGGCACTATTATGCAGCGGCGAAGGCAGCTTCGATTCACCTCACTCGTTGCGCAGCCATGGAGTTGGGTGAAAAAGGAATTCGAGTGAACAGCCTCTCGCCGGGCATGATTGCTACCGGAGGTTTCGCCAAGAATATGGGCATGCAGCCCGATGAGGCAGATGACCATCCGGAATACGCCGAGGCCGCTATTGGTTCTGTCGCGGCAAGATGGCAACCGCTGCAATATGTTGGTCGCACGGATGATATCGCACAAGCCGCTCTATTCCTGGCCAGTGATGCGTCGCGTTTCGTGACAGGACACAACCTAGTCGTGGATGGAGGCATCAGTGCAGGCTGGCCGATCGCCGCCGTCCGCACCGACCGCGAGATGTTTTTCGGACAGTTCAGGCGAGCCGCACAGCCCGTGTTGGTCGAGAGGTAGCCCGAAAGGCAGCCCCCTTTCGTTACTTCAGTTTCCTTAAAGGCCGAATAAGGCTAAGAAATTGAATGAGATAGACGGTATCATGCCCGGATGGGGCGCCCAAGAATCGCGCAGGCTCTGGCCTGCCTGCTGCTGATGGCGGGGTCTGTTTGTGCCCAAGAATATAGTTTCCGTGCCTTTGGAAACGCCGACGGGCTCAACAATCTCGCCGTTCGGCAGATCTATCAGGACCGTGCGGGCTTCCTTTGGGTAAGCACCGAGAATGGCATCTTTCGCTACGACGGGGATCGGTTCGAGTCTTTTGGATCCGCCGAGGGGATTCCGATTTCCGCTGCGGCCGCGTTCGGCGAAGCTCCAGACGGCACTCTTCTGGCCGGTGGAAGCTTTGGGCTCTACCATCTGCGCGGCAACCGTTTCGAGAAACTTCCCGTCAGTTTTAAGACGGTCAGTTGGGCACAAGGCATCCAGTCGGACGGGAAGGGGCACACGTACCTCGGCACCGAGTCCGGTCTGATCGAACTCCATTCTGAATCCGGCCACGAGGGATTTGTAGAGCACAAGTTCCCTCAAGAGGCGACCTCCGGACCAAATGTCGATGCGGTTCTAGTCGACGGCGCCACCCTCTGGTACGGATGCGGACAACAATTGTGCCGCGCGGATCAGGACGGGACTCAGGTCTTCGGACAAGAAAGCGGCCTTCCGAATTCCCCCTTGATGGTGATCCGCAAAGACCACGAGGGCAACCTCTGGGTTCGAGCCAGGAATGCGGGAGTGCTGGTGCAGTATGCCGGCCAAACCGAATTCCGCAAGCCCTCCTTGCCGATTGGTGTCAGCGCGGTCGGGATTCCTGGCACCGACGCCGACGGCCGGATTTTGATCCCATCTCCAGATGGTTTGTTGATCGGCGAGGGAAAAAACTGGCAGAAGATCGATCAGTCCAACGGTCTTCGGGGGGCAGTTTATTCGGTCTTCGAGGACCTGCAGCGCTCCCTCTGGATTGGTTTGGCGGGTCGAGGACTCGCCCAGTGGCGAGGTTACCAGGAGTGGAAGAGCTACTCCACGGTTAGCGGTCTGGCGAGCGATATCGTCTACGAGATCCGGCCGCAGCCCGATGGGACACTCTGGGTCGGTACCGAGGGTGGACTACTGCGCGGGGAGCGAAGTCAATCCAGTATCCGGTGGAAGAAAGTCGCAGGACTGGATAAATACCCGGTCCACAGCGTTCGCGTGGTTTCGAACGGAGATCTGTGGATCGGCACCGAGGCCCATGGTGCAGGTCACTTTCATGTACGCACCGGCGCAGTGGAGTGGTTTGGTGAGGCACAGGGGCTTTTGGGCAAATCACCATACACCTTGCGCTTCGATCATCACCAAAGGCTCTGGGCCGCGACCGAGGCTGGCCTCTTTGTGGCCGCAGACCCCTATCGAAGGTTTGCGCGTGTCACTGAGCTGCCGGCGACACGAATGTGGGCAATCGCGGAGGGAACCGATGGCACCGTCTGGGCCGGAGGTGCCGACGGACTTTTCGCATATACGAACGGGCATTGGAAAAATTTCACGCGCGACAACGGATTAAGCAATCAGGAAGTACTCGGGCTGGGAGCGGGACCGAACGGCGAGATCTGGATCGGATATCGTTTCGGAGGCGGCATTGACCGTGTCCATCTGCTGGCGGACGGGCTTGCAGTTGAGAAAGGAGTTCAGAGACCCGGCACTGACGGGCTGGTGTATTTTCTGGAATTCGACGCATCCGGACGCTTGTGGGTGGGCACAGAGCAGGGCGTGGACGTCTGGAGCGGTTCCCGCTGGAGCCACTATGACGCAAGCGACGGGTTGGCGTGGAACGACTGTGACCTGAACGGATTCGCGCAAGGGGCCGACGGCACTATATGGATCGGAACCAGCGGCGGCCTCTCGGAGTTCAAGGCCACTTCGCGCGTCGTTCCCGAAGAACCTGTCGAGGTTGTCTTTACCAAGCTTGTCATGGGGGGAACGGACGTTTCCAGGCAGACGAATCCCTCCTTCAACACCCACACCAACTCTCTCATTGCGCGATACTCGGCACTCAACGTCTCCAACGACCACCGCATCCTGTTTCGATACCGCCTCAACGGATCGCATTCCAACTGGACTGAGACCACGCAAAGAGAACTGCAGCTCGCACAATTGGCGCCGGGAACCTATCGCCTGGAGGTGGAGGCGCAGGACGGCGACGGCGGCTGGAGCGAGCATAAGGCGGAATTTGCCTTCCGAATTCTCACCCCATGGTATTTGTCATGGTGGTTCATCGGCATCTGCGCGTTGACCCCCTTACTGGTGGCAGGAGTTGTTGTCCGACTGAGGATATTAAGCGGGCAAAGAAGAGAGCGGGAACTGGAGCAACTGCAGGCCGCGCACGATGAGATCAGGAATCTGGCGTTCTTTGACCCGCTGACCGGCCTGCCCAACCGCCGTCTCCTGTTGGATCGCTTACAGCAAACCTTGACGGCCAGCATGAGAAGCAAACGCAAGCGCGCTTTGCTGTTCGTCGATCTGGATGATTTCAAGACGCTGAACGACACCCTCGGCCATCACATTGGCGACCTTCTGCTGCAGGAGGTAGCTCGGCGTATTGTCGCCAGCATCCGCGAAGCCGACACGGTGGCGCGATTAGGCGGAGATGAGTTTGTAGTGCTCCTCCAGGATCTCAGCGAACTGCCCGAAGATGCCGCAACTCAGGCAAAGGTCGTCGCCGAGAAGATTTTGTCCAATATCCACCAGCCCTATCTGCTCGATGGCCGCGAATGCCGTAGTAGTTCCAGCATCGGAATCACGGTATTCGGGAATCGACAAGACAGCACCAATGAGGTTCTGCAACAAGCCGATATTGCGATGTATCAGGCAAAGGCGGCAGGCCGCAATACGCTGCATTTTTTTGCTCCGGCGTTGCAAGCTGCCGTCAATGCCCGCGCGGAGATGGAGGAGGATCTCCGCCAGGCGATCAAAGCCAAAGATTTCCGGCTCTTCTACCAGGCTCAGGTAGATCGCGGCATCTTGATTGGGGCCGAGGCGCTTGTACGCTGGAAGCACCCCAAGCGCGGCCTTTTGCTCCCCGACGAGTTCATTCCTTTGGCGGAGGAAACCGGGCTGATTCTGCCGTTGGGAGACTGGGTGCTGGAAACTGCGTGCCGGCAGATTGCGGCATGGGCGACTCAGAGAGATACGGCCGATCTTACGGTTGCAGTGAATATCAGCGCCCGGCAGTTGCTCAACCCGGACTTCGTGAAAAATGTGCTGCTGGCTCTGGAACGCACCGGAGCTAACCCGCGAAACCTGAAGCTGGAACTGACCGAGAGCATGTTCGTGGACGATCTTGAGGATGTCGTTGCGAAAATGACCGAACTCAAGTCCCACGGGTTGAGATTCTCTCTGGACGATTTCGGTATGGGTTATTCCTCCCTCGCGTACCTGAGGCGCTTGCCGCTTGACCAACTGAAGATCGATCAGGAGTTTGTCCGCGACATTTTGGTCGATGCCAGCAGCAGCGCAATTGCACAGAGCATCATCTCCTTGAGCAAGGCCATGGGGTTGTCGGTCATTGCGGAAGGAGTGGAAACGGAAGAACAGCGCGACTTCCTGGCTCGCATGGGCTGCCATTCGTTCCAGGGATTCTTGTTCAGCGGACCAGTGTCGCCAGAAAAATTCGAGTTGCTGTTGCCGCGCTCAGCGAAGGCCGCCGCCCAGAATCACTCGTAGGCAAGCAGCGGTGATGTGCGCGTCGAGAATTCAACCGCGACAGCTCTTCAGACTTTCATTTCCGAAACGCAGAATCAGCCCAGTTCGTCGTGTAACCGACCATGCTCTTGATTGAGAGCACTTGAATAATGTTCGCATCCAGGGCCAGGTGTCCTCGCAGCATCGCCCGCTGGCCTTCATAGCCCTTTAGCTTTGACAGATTTTCGATGTGCCAAACGCGATGAGTAGCCTCTTCTACAAGACTCGTCCCGTCGTCGCTGACTTTCCCTATAAGCTGGAAAGTTTTGGCAGACCAACTCACTGCAGTTTTCTTCGGCGTGTCTGGCTTCGCCATATCCTGGGCCGCCACGCTTACAGCAACCAGTGCGATCAACCCCATCGCCGTTAGTCTTAATGTTTTCATGCCGCCCTCCCCGGTTAGGCAGGCCCCATCTGAGCTGCACTCTATCCGCTTACCGGCGAGTGTGGAAATTCAAATTATTTATCCCTCGTATTAGTGACACCGATAGAGAGCAGGGAAGAGTGGGAAGGGCCCATCTCACGCGGCATTTCCTTTTCATTGAAGAATGGCCCAACTGTAGCCTGCCTCGTTTCCTCGTATTTGTGGGGTGAGACTTGGAATCGATGTAACTCAGCCAGGCATCTTCACCGTGAATAAGTGGAATCCAAGGCATGACATCCCGTTCGCCGGCGACCACCGTAATTTCGCGGCCAGCAACCTGCTTTGGCGAAGTTCGCGCTCGAGGAATCGACAAGACCAGAAGTCGGAGGGTGAATTGTCTTCAGATAAAATGTTCAGTCAGTGTTGTCTTCCGTTGCGAGTACGATTTCGCGCGGATTTCTGGTTCACCCTCAGGGGCGGAGGGGGTGCTATGAGATTGTCTCGTTCGAAACTGCCGATACCTGCCGTTGCGATCGTCGCTTTAGTCGCGATGGCGACATTCACATTGGAAGTCGACCTTCACTTCGCCGCGCGGGCCGGCCGTAATCCAAGCGCGGCATTGCAACTATCGACGCCGCACGCAGAACAGCCCCGAGAGCTTCGCCCCATGCTGAGCAGTCTTCCCTTAGCATTCGAGTGCAATCAGGGTCAGGCCGATCCCGGTGTGAGATACCTGGCGCACGCAGAACGATACACGCTGTTTCTAACTACGTCTGAGGTGCTCTTTGCACTGAACCCTTTAACGACCGCGCCGACGGCGATCAATCAGCGTTTAATCGAGAAAAAGCCACCGACCTTGCCCGTCCCTCGGGAAAATCAGCCAGCCGTGATTCGCATGCAGTTTCTTGGAGCCAACTGGAAGGCGGCGACTACTGCCAAGGATCCGTTGCCCGGTCGGTCAAACTATTTCATTGGCAACAACCCCGAACACTGGCAAAGTGGCGTGCCACAATACGCGCTGGTTTCCTATGAAAACGTCTACCCGGGAGTAAACCTGGCTTTTCATGGAGAGCAGCGGCAGGTCGAGTTCGATTTCTTTCTTTCGGCCGGGGCTGATCCCGCTGAGATCCGACTGGGCCTTTCCAACGCAACCAAGATCGTAGTAGATAATGCGGGAAATCTTGTGCTCTCGTCGACCGCGGGAGAAGTGACTCTGCACAAGCCCGTCGCTTATCAGAATAGAAACGGGAACCATAACCCGGTGGATGCACATTTTGTCCTGCTCGCCGAAAATCAAATTGGCTTTCAGTTGGGCAGCTACGACCACAGCCGTGAAGTCGTTATCGATCCCTCTGTCAGCTACGCAACTTATTTGGGAGGGAGCGACGGAGATCAGGGAAACGCCATAGCTGTCGATGCGGACGGCAATGCCTACATAACCGGCCAGACCGCTTCTACAGACTTTCCCACCGTCGCCGGAGACTATTCCCGGTCGAATGCCGGTGGCCTTGATGCGTTCGTCAGCAAAATCTCGGCGGACGGGTCCACGCTGCTTTACTCGACCTATGTGGGAGGCAGCGGGAACGATGCCGGAAATGCCATCACGGTGAATGCCTCTGGGGCGGCTTTTGTCGCGGGAGAAACCGCATCCGCCGATTTTCCGACAACAAAAAGCGCGTTCCAGACGACCTTCGGCGGTGGGGGGCTAGACGCCTTTGTCTTTGAGCTCAATCCCGCCGGGACTGCGCTTACCTACAGCACCTACCTGGGAGGAACTGGCGACGACGTTGCCAACGGCATCGCCCTTGACTCCTCTGCCAATACCTACATCGTTGGCTCGACGACCTCCGCCAATTTCCCCACTCTGAACCCAATTCAAATCACGCCGGAGGGAGTTCAAGCCGCGTTCGTCAGCAAGTTGAACGATTCTGGGAGCGGACTGATTTTTTCCACTTACCTGGGAGGAAGCGAGAACGACTTTGCCTCCGCGGTCGCGCTCGACTCTTCGAGTAATGTCTACGTGACCGGAGCGACACAAAATCCGAACTTTCCGATAACCCAGGGAGCGTTTCAAACGAAATGCGGCACGGATGGAACCTGTAATGGCAGCCTGGCCGATGCTTTCGTCACCGTTTTCAAGGCCGACGCCAGCGGCTACATCTATTCGACCTTTCTTGGCGGTGAGGCGATCGACCAAGGTTATGGGATCGCCGTGGACTCGATCGGCGACGCGTATATAACTGGATTGACAGGAAGCCAGCAGTTTCCGATCTTGAAGCCCGCGATCCAATCCACCTATGGCGGCAATCAGGATGCATTTGTTACAGCATTGAATCCATCGGGAAATGCGCTCTTGTACTCGACGTACCTCGGCGGGAGCTTGAACGATGCGGGAACGGGCATCGCCATCGATGGAAGCAAAACGGTCTATGTAACGGGACAGACGGGCTCCTCGGATTTTCCGGTCACTACCAACGCCACGCAACCTCATCTGGGAGGCGATAACGACGCGTTTGTAAGCGAGATCAATGCTGCGGGATCGGCGCAGCTGTTCTCGACTTATCTTGGCGGCTCGCTCAATGAGAACGCGGCGATCTCTATCGCCACCGGCGACACAGTCGCCGAGGGAGCGATCGCGATTGATGGCCCAGGAGCGAACATCTACGTGACGGGCAACACCTTCTCGACCGACTTTCCTGCGAAGTCCGCCCTGCAAGCCACCAACGCTGGCGAAAACGATGCTTTCGTAGTGAAGTATGCGCAGCCTGCTTTTATGATTTCATCGTCGCCTCTCGTCCCGAGCGCCGTGCTTCCCGGCAGCTCCGCCACGTCCACGATCACGCTCACCGCGCTGAATGGCTTCTCCGCCCAGGTAGCGCTCACCTGCTCAGTGTCGCCGGTCACGCCGAGTCCGCCTGCTTGCAGTCTGAGTCCAACCTCGATCACTTCTGGAACGCCGTCAACTCTAACGGTTACGACTACGGCATCGACAACTCCCGGAAGTTACACCATCAGCATAACGGGAACCTCAGGGGGAATCGCACACACCGCGACGACAAACCTCGCCGTTCAGGATTTCAGCGTAGCGGCGTCGGCCTTCACTCCTCCTGCGATCAATCCCGGAAGCTCGGCAATGTCGTCAGTGAGCGTGAGTCCGATTAACGGATTCAGCAGTGCAGTGGACCTGAGTTGCGAGGTCGCTCCGAATTCGGGCAATGCGCCAACCTGCAGCCTCAGCCCCGGTTCGGTCTCGCCCGGAACCCCATCGACCCTTACTGTCGCCGCTCCGTCTACCGCCCCGGGAGCCGTCTACACCGTGACCGTGACTGCTATCTCCAGCTCCGATGTTCACTCGACAACCGCAAAGCTGACGGTGAATGGATTCCTCATTGCGGCGACCACGCCGGCGGCGGTGAATCCCGGCAATTCAAGCACTTCTACCGTCACGTTGACGGCTCTCAACGGATATAACTTGCCTGTCCAACTGGGCTGCACCGTCACAGGCAACGGCTCGCCTCTTCCCGGCTGCAACGCGCAAAGTTTTTCGCTCAATCCAGTCACCCCGACTTCGGCCGGTGCTCAAACCGTTCTGACTATGACAACGACAGCGCCCGCTGGTGCAAACGCGCGTCACGGGCACATCGGTTTGGTCATATGGTGTCCGGCTTTAGGGCTTTGTCTTCTCGGTTTGTGCTTCGTTGTCGCACCGAAGCAAAGGAAAGTCGTTGCCACTATTGTCATCAGCACGTTCGTGACTGTCGCGTTTTCTACGCTGCCCTCTTGTGGAGGCGGCAAAGGTGCCTGTTCGGCTGCGCCAAACGCTCCAACCGGACTGACCGCTACATCGACTACCACCGCGGCCACAATTTTGACCTGGAACGGACCAACCACGATTGGTACAGGGAACTGCGGCACCGTCAGTTACACCGTCTATCAGAATGGTTCCAAGATCGGCACCAGCAGTACGACGAGCTTCACGGTTACCGGGTTATCTCCGGCGACTACCTACACTTTTACGGTAGCCGCGAGTGACAACGCCGGCATGGGTCCGCAAAGTGCGGGTCTACAGGTCACAACGCAGTCGGGAGCGACTCCGCCGGGGAACTACACTGTCACGATCAGCGGAACCGACGCCAACGGGCTGTCAAACTCAACGCAAGTTACGCTGACCGTGAATTAGCTGTCACCGGTTGT
>JASHQK010000604.1 GCA_030039195.1 Candidatus Sulfotelmatobacter sp. | reverse complement strand
TTAGGCTCAAAGATTCCAATCATCTTCATCACCGCTCAATCGGACAAATCCCTCCGCCAGCGCCTGGTCGAGCAGGGTGCAGTGGACTGCCTGTTAAAGCCGTTCAGCGACACGGCTCTGCTGGAGGCTCTCAACCGGGCCCTTCGCCTGAGTTGAGAAGCTCGCGGCCGCGGACACGACTCAAGCTTTGTGCCAGTTTCTTACCATGTCCGTGTTATGCGGACTTCTGAGTCTGCCGTTCGACTTTTAAAACGAAATGAATGCCCGGAGGGCTGCAGACAAAACATTCTTGGAATAGATGAGAACAACCACCGCGGCAAGAGTCTGCTGCAGAACAACGCGAATCGCGCTCTGTGTCTTCCGCAACCTAAACCTATCTTTCGCTGTCGGGTGATTGGAGACAAGCTCTTTGAGGGCCTGTGTGCGGTCAGCGACTGACGTTGCCATCGACTTTCGCCGCAATGGCTGAGCTGTTGTTCTGCAGCGGCAGATGCTTGCCTCAGCCTCCTCGCGAGAGCTGTAACCCAGAGCCACAATGCTGGGTTTGGCCAGGAGATCGCGTAGGGTTTTCTCGTCAGGATAGGCAATGACCAATCGTTCGCAATGAGGCGGTGTGCGGACCGATATCACCGCAAATTGCCGAATTGAGGTATGTACGAGACTGCTCACGGCATTTACCTCCGGTCGCGCATGCTTGCCACGCTCATGCGAGATGTCGAAGCACGCGCCTGCCCAATGCCAGGCTATTTGGATCTGATCGATACCAAATGGTGATTAAGACTTTTGGAGCAATTTCTTAGCTGGCGCGCAGTGGATGGGATGAGGGACATCATTGCAAACTCGAAGCAGCAGATTCGCCGAAATTCGTCGATGTCGATCTGTCAAGGATGCTTGCCGAACCTGGAACTAAATGCCAGCCTTGCCGGGGTAGGGCTGAAAACTGATAGTTTCTGCCAGAGTTCCATCTAATAGATCACGCACAGGAGAATCCAGAATCCTGGGGGATCAAGGCCGAAAAAACTAGCGAGGACGGATCGACAACTCCACTTTCCGGCATTGCCAAACTCCTCCCCCTGTCAAAGCCGCGATCTTCGATCTGTTTCCGCTATTGTTACGATGCCCATCCGTCGCGTCGAATATGGCAGCTCCCTCCCGCAGTCGAGACAGCAAACATAATCGAGGCCGCGACGATCGCGGTGGGGCCACGTCGTGTGACGATGGACGCAATCAAACACATAGGCGAGAATCCACTTGATCCACGACATTGTCAGGACCTTGTCAAGCCCTGCGGCGCAAGCGCACGCGTCGGCTTCCGAGGTCGGGCTTTGAGTGCTCGACGCATCAAGTCCGTGATCTTTTTGCGCGCACGGGCCGTTCGTGCCTTTACCGTTCCGTTGGGCACTCCTAGAATTCGCGCCGTTTCGCGGATCGATCGCCCGTCGATGTGGCGCAGCTGGTATGCCTTGCGTAAGACGGGACTCAGCTGGCTTTGGAAACGAGCCATGCGGTTCCCTAACTCTGAATCTCGACAGGCATCCTCCGGATTAGGCCAGTGATGCGCCAACGGTTGGGAGATAGAGCCTTCGTCATCTTCTCCGATGTACTCTTCGAGAGACACGTGGACATGGCGCAGGCGCCGGCGCAATTGCATCTTGGCGGAGTTATGCACAATGGCCGCGAGCCAGGTAGACATCTTTGCCTGCCCACGAAACTGGTCGAGGTGCGTGTAAGCACTGAGAAGAGCATCCTGCACTGCGTCTTCAGCGTCGGCAGCATTACCTAGAAGACGGTATGCCCCTCGATATAAAGAAGCCATTCTGTCGGACAAAACCTGTCCGAATGCCTGAATTGCTGCCTGGCTGCCTGAATTCTCAAGGTATTCACCAGCATTGATAGTTGCGCTTGCACTTGCCATGCGGCCTCCTTCTGTCACGGCAAGAGGCACGTGATGTTCCAATCTACAGACTCGTTGATAAATGAACGGTTTGAATGCGATGCGCGCATGGAGCGGTCGCCGCTGGCATTCGCGAGAGTCAGAGGACAGTCGGTAGCGACAGAGTGCTGACGTGGTGTCGGTAAGTCGCAAGCCCTCGGCTTCTATGCCGGTATCGACTGAATCCTCCAGAGATGACTTTTTCTGCGAATTGGAAGGGCAAATGCAGAAGCAACATGGGAGTCAATTGTTCGTATGAGTGGAGAATGGTATGTCAGCGATCACACCAGGTTCTTTGAAACCGATTGCAGAAGCTGTTTCAGACATCCTGAACTGCATCTGCCCCGGATGCGGAGGAAGAATGGGAGGTCCCGGACTCGAGTTCAGGTGCCAAGGACGGTGCCGGACGGATTGGCGTGAGCTTTGGGACTCGGTTCGAGAGCCGTCACGCGTTTCCTGATCCGGGGTCGTGGAGCGTGTGCGTTCACGATCGGCTGGTGTCTTCTCGAGATCCAATAGAGAAACGCCTGACGACCTCAGAGGAGTCAGAGTCTTGTCGCGAGGCCAGATATCTGGCCTCAGAGAGCGCACCCGGTGTCTCCATTTGGCTCGCTACAGCATCTCTGTTTATGAAATCCGGGCAATCTGTACAGCCTGCGTAAGTTGAATGTGGGGGAGAAGTCGGACTACAGGATATCTATGCTTGGTAAGTGTGCCAACCCGACGTGCGCTGCCCCGTTTCGAAAGCTAGGGACCGGGAAACTATTTGCGTTCGAGTCGGTGACGATCGCTAAGTCTGCCGGGTCAGGCGCAATCAGCGGCGGCAGGAGCCGTATCCCAGTGTTTTTTTGGCTTTGTGAATGCTGCAGTCTGAGTTTCACGCTGCGACTCGATGACGCCGGCCAATTGACCCTGCAACGGGTTCCCGACGGGGTGCGAGTCACGATTTTCGACCGCTGGCCGCTCGATCAAGCTGGGTAAGTAACTTCCGGTCCCCTGGCAGAGTCGCGATCACAAAGCTTGTGTTCCCGCACTCAGGGGGCTGGCAGAATCGAAAGTGTTCCGGATTGATGAGGCGCTCCGTTTTGCCGTTCATGCGTCGTGCACAAGGGCCGAATGCCAAGGCATTAGCGAACCGGACTACGCGGGTATCGCGGCAGGTCCTCCTACTGCGCCGACGGGCTTTGTTTCGAGTGCAGCGATTTCATTCAATCGCCGCAGAAAACGTTCTGCCTCGCTGTATTGCGCAGAGAGGAACGTCTCGACCAGATCCCAGGCATTTGCCAAACCCATAACCCGGCCACCTAAGCAGAGCACGTTCATGTGATCGTCCTCGACCCCCTGGCGGGCAGAGTAGTGATCATTGATCAGGGAGGCGCGCACTCCGGGAATTTTGTTAGCACAGATCGAAGCGCCCACACCGCTGCCGCACACGGCAACGCCTCGCTCCACCTTGCCCGAAGCCACTGCCTGGGATAGCGGGACCACGAAATCGGGAAAATCGTCATTTCGATCCAGCTTGTACGAACCGAAGTCGAGAACAGTATGACCGGCCGCCGTCAGCTGCGCCCGCAAATCCTCCTTCAAGGCAAAACCGCCATGATCCGCCGCGATTCCGATACGCATAATTCCTCCTTACGATTGTGGGTCACTATTCGTCTGCCAAACCGATACAGGAGTGCGGACTCGAATTCTCCGGCCTCTACGCTACTTGGGTCTTCAAATCGTCATCGAGTCGGCCCGCCGACGCGCGGTCCGCAATTACGAGCGCATGTTGGTCGTGAACCTCGCCTGCTGGAATCGAAAGATCTCGCGCAAGCAGACGCCCGAGCATGTCGGCTTTTTCTTCCCCGGTCACGAGCCATAGAATTTGCCGGGCGCGATTGAGAATGGGATACGTGAGCGTCATACGTCGCCGGCCCTGATAAGGTCCGGTCAAGGCGACATCGACATCTTTCACATTGCGCACCGGATCTCCCGGGACCAGCGACGCAGTATGTCCGTCAGGTCCGAGGCCCAAATGCACCAGGTCAAGCAATGGCGGCGAGCCGGCAATCATCTGTAGAGTCTGTGCGTATTCTGCACATGCCGCCTCCAGGTTGGAGGATTCCACGGGCATCGGATGGATTTGCTTAGGCGGCAGGGGCGCGCGCTCGAGGAAGCTTTCACGCAGGTGCGTAAGATTCCTGTCAGGATCGCCTGCTGGCGCGATTCTCTCGTCCACTTGAACGACATGGACGGCATTCCATGGCAGATCCTCGAGTGCGAGAGCTCGAAGCATAATCCACGGGGTGTGGCCTCCACTGACGGCCATTACAAAAGAACCGTGGTCCGCGACCGCGGCCTTGGCCTGGCCAGCGATGAATCTCGCAGCTTCCGAGGCAGCGGAATCTGCATCTGCAACCATACAAATCTTCATCTCGCAGTCCTCCGTTATGCTCCTTCAAGGTGACTGGTGAAAAGCGGTCATCCTTTCAAGCTGCCTGACTCGCGAGAGTCAAAGCATCCTGGCCATCGCCCGGATTGTCCCAACCGCCCTGCGGTGTTAAGAGTTCTGCTTGTTCGGGGCCCCATGTGTTCGGCGCATACGGATAGACCGGCGTGTTCTGCTTGAGAATTGGATCCACGATCCGCCACGCCTCTTCGACATAGTCTTCCCGGGCGAACAAGGTCGCATCTCCTTCCATCGCCGCTCCCAAGACGCGTTCGTATGCGTCCATGTCGCCGGCGCGCGGAGAGCGATTGGCCACCATCTCGCGGGCCTGAAGCGTCATCCCTTCCGCCGAAGCGAGTACCATCATTCCCATCGCAATCGTGGCTTCTGGACTAAGCCTGAGGCGCAGGTGGTTCTCTGTGAGTCGAGAGTCGGGAATCAAGCTGGGAGGCTTGCGGAATTTCGCCAAGATTTCGGTGCAGGTAGCCGGCAAACACTTGCCGGCACGGATGTAGAAAGGAACACCCTTCCAGCGCCAGGAGTTGATCTCGAGTTTCAGAGCGGCGAAGGTTTCGGTTTCGGAGTTCTTGGCAACCCCTTTTTCTTCGCGATATCCATGGAACTGGCCGCGGACGAGGTTAGTTTTTTCGACTGGCGAAATTGCTTTCAGCACCTTCACTTTCTCATCGCGCACGGACTCGCTGTCGAACCGAACGGGTGGCTCCATTGCGAGATTCGATAGCACCTGGAACATGTGGTTCTGGACCACGTCGCGAACGGTGCCGGTTTGATCGTAAAAGGCTCCTCGCCCTTCCACGCCGAAAGCCTCAGCCATCGTGATTTGCACGCTCTCGATGTAGTTGCGATTCCAGAACGCCTCCGCAAAAGTGTTGGCGAAACGAAAGACCAACATGTTGTTCACCGGCTGCTTCCCGAGGTAATGGTCGATGCGGAATATGTCGGCTTCGTCAAAGATCGCAAGCAGGACTTTGTTCAACTCTCTCGCCGAAGCCAAGTCATGGCCAAAAGGTTTCTCAACAATCACCCGAGCGCCTTTGGAGCAGGTTGATTTCGCCAGTTGCTCGACGACGGTCTCGAACAAGACTGGCGGAATCGCCAGGTAATAGGCGGGATGCTGCGCATCTTGCAGCTCTCTGCGAAGAGCTGCGAACGTGGCTGGATCCTGGTAATCGCCGTCAACATAACGCAACAGGCCGCTCAGCTTCTCGAAAGCTGACGGATCGACTCCGCCATGTTTCTCGAGGCTGTCGTGCGCCCGCTCACGAAGCTGGTCGAGATTCCAGCCGGCTTTGGCCACACCAATGACTGGCACACTCAGGTGCCCGCGCTTCACCATCGCTTGCAAAGCAGGGAAGATCTTCTTGTAGGCAAGATCTCCCGTAGCACCAAAGAATACGAGAGCGTCCGAGTGATTCGCAGTCATACTTATTTCCCTTCTTTTTAGGCGGCTTCTGATTGCCCGGCGGGTTTCTCCAGATGCCCACCGAACTCATAGCGCATGGCCGACAAAAGCTGGTTGATAAACTCCGCGTCCCCGCGCGAGCTGAAACGCTCGTATAGAGCCGTAGTAAGAACCGGGACGGGAACTGCTTCGTCGATTGCGGCTTTGATGGTCCAGCGTCCCTCGCCAGAGTCAGACACTCGTCCTGCGAACTTTGCAAGGTGAGGATCTTGAAACAGAGCAGTAGCGGTTAAATCCAGCAGCCACGAAGCGATCACACTGCCGCGGCGCCAGACCTCGGTTATGTCCCGAAGGTTGAGGTCGTATTGGTAATGCTCGGGGTCACGTAAGGGCGTGGTCTCGGCATCAACCTTCTCCTGTTGCTTCCCGACGTTGGCAGACCGCAATACCGCCAGTCCCTCTGCATATGCCGCCATGATTCCGTATTCGATGCCGTTGTGCACCATCTTGACGAAGTGGCCAGCTCCGTTCAGACCGCAGTGGAGATAACCCTCTTCTGAAGTGCCATCTACAGTCGCATTGTCGCGGCCCGGCGTGCGAATGATGTCACCGCGGCCTGGCGCCAGCGCGGAAAAGATAGGATCGAGGTGCTGCACAACATCATTTTCGCCGCCAATCATCATGCAATAACCGCGCTCAAGGCCCCAGACTCCACCGCTGGTGCCTACGTCCACGTAGTGGATCCTCTTGGGCGCGAGCTCCTTTGCCCGGCGGATATCGTCGACGTAGTAAGAGTTTCCGCCGTCAATGACGATGTCTCCTGCTTCGAGATGAGGCGACAACTGAGCGATGGTTTTATCCACGACAGCTGCAGGAACCATCAGCCATACCGCACGCGGCTTCGCGAGTTTTTTTGCTAGATCTGCAAGCGACGCCGCTCCGACTGCATTTTCTTTGGTAAGTTCGTTCACGGTCTTGGGCGAGGTATCGAAGACAATGCACTCGTGTCCTCGCTTGATGAGCCGCCGGACCATGTTGGCGCCCATCCTTCCCAGTCCTACCATTCCGAGTTGCATACATGGCTCCTGATCGAGAATTTGTGATCCGTGTGGGTTCGTGCTCATTGCGCCTGCTTAAGCTTGCGGTAGCGGCGTATCAAAGAGTTGGTGGAGCTGTCATGCTTCAGTAGGGGCTCGGCATTGTCCTCGATTTCGGGAACGATACGCTGCGCCAGAACCTTTCCGAGTTCGACTCCCCACTGATCAAACGAATCGATGTCCCAGAGCACGCCTTGGGTAAAGACCGAGTGTTCGTACAGCGCCACAAGTTTGCCCAGCGATTCGGGGGTCAGTTGCTCGGCCAGTATCGTATTCGTCGGCCGATCGCCTTCGAATACACGGTGTGGCACCAGCCAGTCTGGCGTTCCTTCCGCCTTCACTTGCTCCGGCGTCTTGCCGAATGCCAGCGCCTCGGTCTGGGCGAAAACATTGGCCAGCAACAGATCGTGATGACGGCCCAGAGGATTGAGGGGCTTGACGAAGGCGATGAAATCGCAGGGAATGAGCCGCGTCCCCTGATGGATCAACTGATAAAACGAATGTTGCCCGTTGGTCCCGGGCTCACCCCAGTAAATCGGGCCCGTGTCGCGCGATACTTCCTTGCCGCCGAGGGTAACGTGCTTTCCGTTGCTTTCCATCGTCAACTGCTGCAGATACGCAGGAAAGCGTTTTAAATATTGCTCGTAGGGCAGGACTGCCACCGTCTGCGCGCCGAAAAAGTCGTTGTACCAGACGGCCAGCAGCCCCATCAGCACCGGAAGATTGGCCTCGAACGGAGCGGTACGGAAATGCTCATCCATCTGGTGAAAACCATTCAGCATGGAGCGAAAGTTTTCCGGTCCGATCGCAACCATGGTGGAAAGGCCGATTGCGGAATCCATTGAGTAGCGGCCGCCGACCCAATCCCAAAACTCGAACATGTTGGCGGTATCGATTCCGAACTTCGCAACCTCGGCGGCATTCGTCGATACTGCGACAAAATGTTTTGCCACCGAGGTCTCGTCGTTACCCAGTCCAGCCAGCGACCAGGAGCGAGCTGTGTGAGCGTTTGTCATGGTTTCAAGGGTTGTGAACGTTTTGGAGGAGATGATGAACAGGGTCTCGGCGGGATCGAGATCCTGTACCGCCTCGGCGAAGTCCGTACCGTCAACATTGGAAACGAAGCGAAAGGTCATGTCGCGGTCCGAGTAATGCTTGAGGGCTTCGTAGGCCATCACCGGCCCCAAGTCCGAGCCGCCAATGCCGATATTGACGACATTGCGGATCTGCTTTCCGGTGTGGCCTTTCCACGCGCCGCTCCTCACCCGGTTTGAGAAGTCCGCCATTTTGTCGAGCACGGAATGAACCTCGGGCACCACGTTCTTTCCGTCGACCAGAATCGAAGCATCTTTCGGCGCACGTAGCGCGATGTGCAGCACGGCGCGTTTTTCCGTGATATTGATCTTCTGGCCGCTGAACATGGCATCGATTCGCTCGCGCAACCCCAACTCTTCGGCGAGCTGCACGAGAAGTTTGAGAGTTTCATCGGTAACTCGATTCTTGGAGTAATCGAGGTAGAGGCCGACAGCTTCAAGCGCCATGCGCTCACCACGCTTGGGATCGTCCGCAAAAAGCTGACGCAGATGCAGCTTTGACACCGTCTTGTAATGTGAGGTGAGTGCACTCCACGCGCTACGCTTGGTCGCGCGGCGTTTTGTGAGAGGCTGAACGTGTGCTGCCATGCTCATACTCCTTTGCTCTCTCTTTCTCAGACGTAGTCTCTTTCTAGCTGGCTTTCGAAGTAATGCTCCTGTCGAGCGAGGCACACTTCGAAGAGATCACAGCCATCAAGTCATTCCACGATTTTACAAACGATTCCGTGCCTTCATCTTGAAGTTCATCTGCCAATCGATCGATGTCGATACCCTCCCTGCCAAACTGACCTAACACTTCTTCGGAGTTTCCACCGTCGGTCGGCAAGAATTCGTCCAACTCATTGTAGGTGGCCAAAGCCCTCAATGTGGCTTCGGGCATGGTGTTCACGGTAAAGGGTGCAGCCAGCGCCTTCACATAGAGAATGTCGGAGGCTGCAGGATCTTTGGTTCCGGTGCTGGCCCACAGTAAACGCTGCGGGCGGGCACCATGATTGTAAGCGCGCAGCCAACGAGGAGAGCTGAGGAGGCCACTCGCAGCTTTGTAGATGCGCTTGCCAATTGCGATGCCAAGCTGGTCGCGCAATCGGTCCGGCACCTTGCCGGCAACAGCTACATCCCAGCGGCTGACAAAAACCGATGCCACAGAAGCGACATTGGGATTGAGGTTGGCCGCAATGCGCCGTTCGATGCCACGCAGGACAGCGTCATTCGCCGCCAGATACTGCTCGCGGGAAAATAGGAGGGTAATGTTGATCGGCACGCCGGCGAATATCGCCTCCTCGATTGCGGGAAGACCTTGCTTGGTGCCCGGAATCTTGATGAATAAGTTGTCGGGTCCCCGGTCAGACAGATCTTTCGCGGCAGCCAGTGTGCGGGCGGTGTCGTGGGCCAGAAGTGGAGAGACTTCGAGCGACACCCAACCATCCGTGCCGTTGGTCTTCTTGTGAATGGGCTGGAAGAGCTCTGCAGCCCTCGTCAGGTCCTCCAGGGCAAGCTCGAAGAACAGTGCCTCACCCGATTTTTCTTTTAGCAGCTTCTGGCAGATAGCTGCATCGTACGCTGGGCTATTCCTGATCGCATGATCGAAGATCGTGGGATTCGAGGTGAGTCCCGTTACCGAGAGCTCTTCGATATACTTCTGCAGCGTACCGGTGTCCAGAAGTGTGCGAGTGATGTTGTCGAGCCAGATGCTCTGGCCGCTGTCGTGTAGCCACTGTGTTGCTTTCATCGTGTCACCTCTCCATAGCTAATTGCTCGTGCTCGCGAGTCTGGGAGCGTTCCACCCCGTTCGACGGAAGCACGTGATGAGCGTCATTCCACAGCGAAATTGCCGGCTGCGAAACACTGTTTTCATAACCCAGGGAGCTGAGGCTCGCAGTGCTCAGCATGAGCGCCTGGCCATGGATGGGCGCGATCCCAATCCAACGCGTGGCCAGCACGCGAAGAAAATGCCCGCTGGAAAAAAGTAGAACGTTTCCGGCCACTTGGCGTATGCGAGCCACGACCCGATCAGCTCGGTCAGCGACTTGCTCCGGCGACTCACCATGCGGGCAGCCGTCCCGGAACAACTGCCAGTCCGGACGTTCTCGAAGTATGTCGATGGTACGCTTTCCTTCGTATCGGCCGTAGTTCCATTCCACCAAGTCGTCGTCCAACTCGGCGGCTTGGGCAAACCCGGCGAGTTCGCACGTCCGCCTCGCTCGTTTCAAGGGGCTTGTGAAAACCTTGGCAAAAAGGATTCCCGCCAAACGCGCGCCAAGCCTGCGGGCGTTTGCTTCTCCACGTTCGGTCAGCGGCAGGTCGGTGAGGCCCGTGTGCTGGCCTGTAATTGTCCAGGCTGTTTCCCCGTGACGAGCCAAGTACACCACTGGAAGAGTCTCGCTCATGCCCGCCCTTCAATCCTTTGAAGCGCTTCCAAGCCGCAGGCTGCCGCTCCGGTTAGCGGCGCGCGCAGTGATCACATGACTGGGATGCACCACGCGAAGCCTTGGATACACCCTTTTTCGGAAAAAGCTTGCATGAACCGCGTTTCGTTCGGAGCATCAATCGGGTGTGAGGCGACAGAGCCCACAATATGGGTACCCCGACGGCGAAAACCTTCAAAAACGATATGCTGTTCTCTGTCTTGCTTTTCTTTGTCGATTTGCTCCTGCAGGGCTGCAATCCGCTGCTCGAGGTTGTGCCTTGTTGTCTCATACTCGCGCTTGAGTTCCTGCAACTGCTGCTGCAACTGGTCACTTTGCTGAGCGGCAGCACCCACGTTTGCGAACGAAAGGAGTGCACCGCAACAAAGGCAACGCTTCACGCTCCGCTGCTACCAACGTCTTCGTAATCCAAAGCTCATTTCCTCGTCCTCGAACCTCGTGTTTTGCAGCCATAGAACCCCAACATCGCCTCTGCCTTGAGCATTCGCGATTCCACTCGGTTTTAGTCATTTCGAGATTGGAGTCTTATGCCGAAACGCCAGCCCATAGGACCTTTATCTTCGGAACACCGCGGCCGTAGCAGGTCGGCGGAACACAGCGCGAAGGTGAGAATGTCGCATTCTCGCCAGAACTGTGGCCGGGGGCCGCGATTCGCTTCGTCAAACTTCGACAGCTCAAGGTTCTGTCCCCGGTGGCATTTCGATTCCGACAAGCTGAGCCACGAGCATGAGCCTCTCCGACAAAGCCCTGACAGATTTCTGGCCCGGCGCCAGTCTTCTGTCATCAGTGCAAAGTCCAAGCCCTTCGCATTTGCCGAACGTGCTCGTTTGCCGAACAAAACGACGCCTGGCACCGCGTTTCCCAATCACCGGATTTTGGTCCTCCGGTTGCTTTGAGCTTTACAGCAGCGTGGAGATCGGAATTTCGGCGTGAAACTTTGATTGAGTGCGCGGGCTGCGCGATCAGCCGGCAAGAGGAGTATCTGTAATTTATGTGGCCCCTGGTTGCATATTTCGTGTTCGTGATCTTGCTCGTCGCGTCCGTTCTTGTGGTGTCTTATCTGCTCGGCCCGAGACACGTTGAGCCTGCGACCGGTGAGCCTTACGAGGGCGGGATAGTTTCCGAAGGCTCCGCGCGCGTGCGCTTCTCGGTGCGTTATTACCTGATTGCCGCGTTCTTTCTGGTCTTTGACCTGGAAGCGGTGTTCCTGTTCGCCTGGGCGGTGGCCGCTCGCGAGTCAGGGTGGGCGGGTTATTGCGAAGTCCTGCTGTTCGTCGGCGTGCTGTTCGCAGCCCTCATTTATTTGTGGAAGGTTGGTGCGCTCGATTGGGCGCGGCAGCCACGCTCTTCAAAAGCGAGCAACTGATGCAGTGGTCCCTCACAAAACCCGACATTACAGGCCTGGTCGCAACCCCGGAGCCGGAGCCATTCGAACAGAGCATGCGTCGCAGCGTGATCCTGTCGCGCCTGGAGGATCTGGTGAGCTGGGGTCGGAAGAATTCCGTTTGGCCATTCAACTTTGGTCTCTCCTGTTGTTACGTCGAGATGGCAACGAGCATTACCAGCAAGTTTGATGTCTCGCGCTTTGGCGCCGAAGTTATTCGAGGTACGCCACGCGAAGCCGACCTCATGGTGGTTGCGGGAACGGTGTTCCTCAAGATGGCTCCCATCGTTCAGAGGCTTTACGAGCAAATGATGGAGCCGCGCTGGGTCATTTCGATGGGCTCGTGCGCGAATTCCGGGGGCATGTACGACATTTACAGCGTGGTTCAGGGCGTGGACAAGTTTCTTCCCGTGGATGTTTACGTGCCGGGTTGCCCGCCGCGTCCTGAGGCATTTCTGGAAGGCCTACTGCTGTTGCAGAAGGCAGTGGGGACCGAACGGCGCCCACTCAGCTGGGTGGTGGGCGAGCAAGAGACAGTTCGGTCCCCGCTTCCGTCCATGCGCGAACTGATGCGCCCGTCACGTCAGAAAGCCACCGTACTCAGGGAGCCCGACGACGTATGATCGCCGCCTCAGGAATCGCGCAAGAGATTGGCGACCGGTTTGGTCACGCGGTTGTCTTTCAGGACACGCTCGATCGCATACCGACGGCATGGGTGGCGAAAGACTGTGTGCCTAGTCTGCTGCGCTTCCTCAAAGAAGAGGTAGATCGGCCGTACAAGATGCTCTACGACCTCTCCGCCATCGATGAGCGCATGAGACAACATCGAGACGGCCAGCCGGCCGGCGATTTCACAGTCGTTTACCACCTTCTCTCACTGGAGCGAAACGAGTATGTGCGGATCAAAGTAGCCCTGGCCGAGGACCGGCTTGCGCTGCCAAGTATTACGCCGATCTGGCCTGCCGCGAATTGGTACGAGCGGGAAGTGTGGGACATGTTCGGGATCGCGTTCGATGGACATCCGCACCTGCGGCGCATCCTGATGCCAAACAGTTGGGTAGGCCATCCGCTACGCAAGGAGCATCCCGCCCGCGCCACCGAGATTGGTCCGTATCAGCTGTCTCCGAAAAAGGAATTGGCCGAGCAAGAGGCGCTCCGTTTTCGTCCGGAAGAGTGGGGCATGAGCCGGGAGCGCAACGGTTCTGATTATGTCTTTCTTAACCTGGGCCCCCAGCACCCGGGTACGCACGGAGTTCTGCGTATCGCGCTGCAGTTGGATGGGGAAGAAATTGTCGACGCGGTTCCACAGATCGGCTTCCATCATCGCGGAGCCGAGAAGATGGGCGAACGCCAATCCTGGCACACGTACATTCCGTACACCGATCGCATCGATTATCTGGGTGGCGTAATGAACAACCTCGCCTATCTCACCGCAGTGGAGAAGTTGGCGGGAATCACGGTTCCACCCCGCGCCCAGGTGATTCGGGTAATGCTGGCCGAATTGTTTCGCATCATCAGTCATCTCGTCTGGTACGGTACGTTCGCTCAAGACGTGGGACAAATGTCGCCAGTCTTTTTCACCTTCAATGATCGCGAGCGCGCCTTCAGCATTATCGAAGCAATCACCGGCGCCCGCATGCATCCGTCCTGGTTTCGCATCGGCGGCGTCGCCGCGGACTTGCCCAAGGGCTGGGAGAAGATGTTCCGCGATTTCGTCAGGTACCTTCCGCCTCGCCTTCTCGAATACGACCGGACGATCATGCGAAATTTCATTTTTAAAGCGCGCACAAAAGGGATTGGTAGCTTTACGGTCGATGAGGCTGTCGACTGGGGAGTCACCGGTCCCAACCTTCGCGCCTGTGGACTCGAATGGGACTTCCGCAAACGGCAGCCTTATTGCGGGTACGAGAACTTCGAGTTTGACATCCCAACGGCGCAGCACGGCGACTGTTATGACCGGGCTCTAGTGCGCATCGAGGAGATACGACAGAGCCTGCGCATCATCGAGCAGTGCGTGAACAACATGCCCGAGGGGGCGTACAAGTCGGATCACCCTCTAGCCACCCCGCCGGTGAAGGACCGCACCATGCACGACATCGAGACCCTGATCACTCACTTCCTTAGCGTTACTTGGGGTCCGGTGATGCCTGTCGGAGAGGCGCTTGGCGCAATCGAAGCCACAAAGGGAAACAACGGCTACTACTTGGTGAGCGACGGCAGCACAGTCTCCTACCGGACCCGCATACGCACGCCGTCTTTCGCACACATACAGACGTTGTCGCCCTTGGCCCAAGGCCTGATGATCCCCGACCTGGTGGTCATTCTGGGCAGCCTGGATTTTGTACTCGCAGATATCGACCGGTGAAGAGGAATCATGCTGACCCCTGAAGAGATTGCCGAAATTGAGACGGAAGCGGGGCATTATCCGAAGCGCGACGCAGTTTGCATTGACGCGCTGAAGATCGTGCAACGGCACCGCGGCTGGGTCTCGGATGAGAGCGTTCGCGACATCGCGGAACACCTCGGCATGTCTGCCACGGACGTTGACAGCGTCGCTACGTTTTACAACCTGATTTTTCGCAAACCGGTCGGCCGTCACGTGGTCATGGTATGCGATAGCGTGAGTTGCTGGATCATGGGCTACGACCGCGTCCGGGCCCATCTGCGGGAACGACTCGGAGTCGAATATGGCCAGACCACGTCGGACGATCGCTTCACCATGTTGCCCATCGTGTGTTTGGGATGTTGCGATCACGCCCCGGCCATGATGGTGGATGCTGATCTGCACAGCGATCTCAATCCCGAAAAAATTGATTCGGCACTCGAGAAATACAAATGACGGCGAATTCTGAAAAACCGCTGACCGAGAGAATGCGTGCGGACGGAAGTGTGATCGACTTGCAGGCTTACGAACAAGCAGGAGGATATCAAGCCATCCGGAAAATCCTGCGAACTGGCATGACGCCGATGGCGGTGACCGAAGAGGTGAAGACGTCGAATCTGCGCGGCAGAGGCGGCGCGGGGTTCCAGACCGGGGTGAAGTGGTCCTTCGTTCCGCGCGGCAAGGATGTTCCGAATCCGACTTATCTGGTGATCAACGGCGATGAAATGGAGCCGGGGACATTCAAGGACCGTTTGTTGATGGAACGAGACCCGCATCAGCTCATTGAAGGCGCGATGGTCGCGGCGTTCGCGATCGAAGCTGACATCGCCTACATTTTTTTGCGCGGAGAATACACGCTGGCCGCCGGGCGTCTGACGCGCGCCATTGCGGAAGATTACGAACGCCATTACCTCGGCAAAAACATTTTTGGTTCGGGCTACAGTCTGGAACTGTATCTACATTTGAGCGGCGGCCGCTACATCTGCGGGGACGAGACCGGACTGTTGAATGCGCTGGAAGGCAAGCGCGCCAATCCCAGATCGAAGCCGCCATTTCCGCCCTCGGTCGGACTGTTCGGCAAACCTACGATCGTCAACAACGTCGAGACGATTTGCTGTGTGCCTCACATCATCAATCGCGGCGCGAGCTGGTTTCGCGGTTTGAGCCGAACACAAGACGGTGGCACGAAGCTGTTTGGCGTGAGCGGAAAAGTAAAACGTCCGGGCCTTTGGGAACTGCCCATGGGAACGGCGGTGCGCGAAATTCTCGAGGAACACGCCGGGGGAATGCTAGACGGAGTGAAATTTCGCGGATTGCTGCCGGGTGGGGCATCGACAGATTTCATCGTTGAAGAGCACCTGGACTTGCCCATGGATTTTACTTCCCTGGACAAAGCGGGCAGCCGTATGGGCACTGGCACCATGATCGTACTCGACGACCACACCTGCCCTGTCGGCATGACCTGGAACCTTACACACTTTTTTTCGCGGGAATCATGCGGTTTTTGTACGCCGTGCTGGAGCGGGCTGGGATGGGCGGATCGCATTCTGAAGGCGATGGAAGAGGGCCGCGGTAAGCCTGGCGATCTCGATAAGCTGGAATTCCAGACCAAGATGTGGGCTCCGGGCCACACATTCTGTGCTCTCGCGCCTGGCGCTGCCGAGCCTGTCCAGAGTGCGTTGAAGTACTTTCGAGAAGATTTTGAGCGCCACATCCGCGAACAGCGTTGCCCGTGGAGTTAGGTATGGCGATCGTATACGTGGACAACAAACCGTGCGAAATGAATCCGGAGGAGAACCTGCTTCACGGGTGTCTCTCGAACGGTTTCAAGTTGCCCTACTTCTGCTGGCATCCGGCTTTGGGATCGGTGGGAGCCTGCCGACAGTGCGCTGTCAAGCAGTTCAAGGATCAGAACGATAGTCACGGAAAGATCGTCATGTCGTGCATGACACCCGCGGCCGAAGGCACACGGATCTCCATCGCTGATCCCGAGGTTGTCGCCTTTCGCGCCGGCATCATTGAGGGACTGATGCTGAATCACCCGCATGACTGCCCGGTCTGCGATGAGGGCGGCGAGTGCCACTTGCAGGACATGACGGTGATGACCGGGCACGACTATCGCCGTTATGAGTTTGACAAGCGCACGTTTCGCAATCAGGACCTGGGGCCGCTGGTGAATCACGAGATGAATCGCTGCATCCAGTGTTACCGCTGCGTGCGCTACTATCGCGACTACGCGGGCGGAAACGACTTGAATGCCTTTGCTTCGCGAGACCAGGTCTTCTTCGGCCGTTCCGAAGATGGCGTTCTCGAGAATGAATTCAGCGGCAACCTAGTGGAAATCTGTCCCACCGGCGTATTCACCGATAAGACCCTCAAACATCACTACGCTCGCAAGTGGGACCAACAGTTTGCCCCGTCGGTGTGCGTGCACTGCGCTCTCGGCTGCAACACGGATGCCGGGGAGCGCTATGGGACTCTGCGGCGCATCGTGAACCGCTACAACCACGCAGTGAACGGCTACTTTCTGTGCGACCGGGGAAGGTTTGGGTATGAGTTCGTCAACAGCAAAGAGCGTCTCCGCCAGCCGGTTCTGCGAGGCCGGCCAACTTCTGCCGCACTGGCTCGACAGCATTTCGAGGAGACAGTTGCAAAGGGCAGAGTGATCGGGATTGGCTCGCCGCGCGCCTCGCTCGAAGCCAACTTCGCTTTGCGGACCCTGGTGGGCCCGGATCACTTCTACTCTGGAATGGCCGATCACGAGGCAAAGCTGGTGGGGCTCATGCTTGAGATCCTGCGGCGGGGTCCAATGCGGACGCCCACCTTGCACGAGATCGAGGAGTGCGATGCCGTCCTCATTCTGGGCGAGGATTTAACCAACGTCGCTCCACGAATGGCTTTGTCGGTGCGGCAGTCGGTGCGACAGCAGCCGATGGAAGCTGTCAAGAAACTGAAGGTTCCTCTGTGGCTGGATTATGGCGTACGGGATGCGATGCAGGATGCGAAGGGGCCGCTCTATATTGCGACGCCTTACCGCACTCGGCTGGAC
>JASHQK010000603.1 GCA_030039195.1 Candidatus Sulfotelmatobacter sp. | reverse complement strand
GCTTCGCGTGGATGCCAACGAGGGCTGGAAGGACAAGGAAGAAGCCGTCCGCAAAATCAACTGGCTTGAAGCCCAAGGAGTGGAATTCGTTGAGCAGCCAATGCCAGCCGACATGATCGAAGAAACACGCTGGGTCAGAAGCCGCGTACATCTGCCAATCATCGCCGATGAAGCGGCAGTCAATGCCAGCGCGATTCCGAAACTGATCGGCGCCTACGACGGCGTGAACGTGAAGCTCGACAAATGCGGTGGCATACAAGAGTCGTTGCGCATGATTTACGTCGCAAAGTCGCTCGGGATGAAAACCATGCTCGGGTGCATGGTCTCGAGTTCCGTGAGTGTCACTGCAGCCGCACATCTCTCCCCGCTAGTCGACTATGCTGACCTCGATGGCAACCTCCTCATAGCCAACGATCCCTATAGCGGCGTTCAAGTCAGTCAAGGCAAGCTGATTCTTGCCGATGGTCCGGGGCTAGGACTAAAGCCTGCCCAATGAACCGCTCGCCGTACCCGTGTCATCGGGGCACCAGCCGATTGGACATGGCAACTTGGGCGTACCAGAAGCCTGAGTTCTTGATCGTGCGCTTCTGATCCCGAAAATCAACATAGGTTAGGCCATACCGCTGGGTGTAGCCGTCGTTCCATTCAAAGTTATCGAGCGCACTCCATGCGTGGAATGCCCTTACCCTGGCGCCATCGTTGATGGCGCGTGCCAATTCGGCGAGTTCCGACCGGAAAAAATCAATGCGTCGCGTATCCGGGACGTGGTCTTCGTCGCGATCATAAGGCGCGTCCAGATAACCGCAACCGCTCTCGGTGATTTCGATGATCGGAAAGTTGTACTCGCGCGAGATTTGCATCACGAGGTCGTAGATGCCATGCGGCCATATCTCCAAGCCTCCATCGGTGATCGGGCCTTCGGTGGGCATCGCCGCGATGAACTGGGTGTAGTCGTTTCCGGCAGCGCCAGTGTCTTGCGTCTCGGTGGCGAGGGTGTTGGAAGCGGCTCCGCCCACGGCCGGCCCGGTTGCCGAAACTAAGCGGCGCGTATAGTAATGGAATCCAATCCAGTCGAGTGGAACCTGCATCATCTTCTCGTCGCCTGCACGAAAACCCATCGCCTGATAGGGAATCTCTCCCACGAACGCATTCGCGTATCTTCCATGCATCGCCGTCTCGAGAAAGAAAAGATTGTTCATCGCGTGATAGCGCGCTGTGGCAGCTTTGTCGGCTTCGCTTCCGGTTTTCGGATAGGCGGGACTCATGCCGTAGGCACTGCCCACCGTAGCCTTCGACGAAGCCGCCTTTATCGATCGGAACGCCTCGCCCTGGGCCAGGTTTACTGTGTGCGCCGCTTTCAAGAAATCTGTGTACTTGCTCCGTCCTGGTGGGAAAACGCCTGTGCCATAGCCGAGATTTGTAAACGTCCACGGCATGTTAAACGGAGCCCAAACCTGAATCTTGTCGCCAAGTTGCTTCGCCAGAACCGCGGCATAGTCGGCGAAGTACCCTGCCAAGTCGCGATTCGGCCAGCCGCCGAGATCCTCAAGCCCTTGCGGAAGATCCCAGTGATACAGGGTGCAGAAAGGTCGAATGCCAGCTTCGAGCAGCACATCCAGGACGCGCTTGTAATGATCGATCCCCTTCTGATTCACTCCGCCCCGGCCGCTCGGCTGGATGCGCGCCCACGAGATCGAAAAGCGATAGCTCTTTTGATTGAGCCGCTCAAGCATCGCGATGTCTTGCGGGTAGAAGTGATAGTGGTCGCAGGCCACATCGCCCGTCCCGGCCCCGCGGATCTTGCCCACGGTATGCGTCCATCGGTCCCAAATAGATTCGCCCTTGCCGTCCTCCTTCCACGCGCCTTCGACTTGATAGGACGCAGTAGCCATGCCCCAGAGAAATCCGTCTGGAAATCGCGCACTCGCAGGCGTTGTTGAACTTATGGTGCCGGAATCACGCGACGCGGTGGTCTGCCCGGACAAGTTGATGCCGTGACTCGTAAAAAGCCTCTTTCCTCCGGCTGCGGCAGAGGCGGCAAGAAATTGGCGACGATTCATGCGCAGCAACATCATCTCATGTCAGATCTCGTCGGCTCACGGCACTGTTCCCTCGAACCTCCTCCTCATTCAATTCGCAATGCCTGCATTGGATCGATCCGCGACGCCCTCCACGCCGGAACGAGGCAGGCCAGAGCCGCCACGCCGAGTAGCGTTGCAGCAACAGCCGCGAAGATGGCTGGATCGAGCGGACGGGTTCCGTAGAGCATCGACTGAATCAGCCGTACCGCTCCCATGCTGGCAGCGAGGCCGACCGTCAGCCCGTAAGCCGCTGGCCGCAGGCCTTCGCCCAGCAGGAGGCGCAGAACCTGCCCTCGTTCCGCACCCAGCGCCATTCGGACGCCAATCTCTCCGGTACGCTGGGTCGTCAGGTAAGAAACGACTCCGTACAAGCCGACCGAAGCCAATATCAGGGACAGCAGTGCGAATCCGAGAACCAGGCTCGCGCTCAGGCTGGCATTGCCCAATGACTGTTCAATGATCTGCTGCATCGTAAGCACATCGGAGACTGGAAGCTGCGGATCGAGTTCCGCGATCACCTTCTGGACCGGGACGGATATAGCCAGCGGATCGCTTGCCGCGCGCACCGCCAGAGTCAAACCCATATTGTCGCTCTTGTCCTCCGCAAGAACGGGGAAGTACATCGCCGCCATGCCCGGTTTACCCACCTGATACAACGTATCGGCAACAACTCCGACGATTTCGTAATCCGCATCACCGCGCGCAGGCACGTGGAGATGCCTCCCAACTGGATTTTCTCCCGGGAAATATTGCTCCGCCAAATGATGACTGATGATGACCGTCTTCGGCTGACCGGTGCGATCGTGGTTGGTAAAGAAGCGTCCGCTCAACAGTGGAATCTGCAATGCTCTGAAATAGCCGGGATCGGCCGTCCGGTTGAGCGCGTCGGGCAGCGGTGCGCCGGGCGTGATCGGCGGGTGCTCGGGAACGGTGAAGACATCATCGCCTCCATATCCCGCGCCGGGTACCTCCGACCCCAGCGCTGCGGCGCGTACTCCGGGCATCGCACGCACTCGCTCCAACAAGTTTTCGTTGAATGCATTCATTTTTTCAGGAGTATCGTATTTCTTGGCAGGCAGGCTGTAGCCCATGGTGAGCACACTGTCCGTGACGCAGCCGACATCCGTCGTTCGCAGCCGCCAGAAGCTCTTGAGCAGAAGGCCGGCGGCGACTAATAAGACCACAGTTGTCGCAATTTCTACCGTAAGCAGCGTCTTGCGCAAAACCGTGCGCGCCTGGCTGCCTGCCGTGCTCCGCGACGAAGCCTGCAGAGTTGCTATCACTCCCTTGCTTGTCGATGAGATCGCCGGCAGAAGGCCTGCCAGCAAAGCCCCTGCAAAAACGAGCGCGCAGGCAACCGCAAGCACTACGCCGTCAGTGTGAACACTCTGCGCGCTGGGAAGATCGCTCCACGTGGCGACCAGCCACTTCGTTGCCCCCAGCGATAACAGCACTCCGACTACCCCGCCCGCAATCGAGATCAGCATACTTTCGATGAGCTGTACGCGCATCAGCGTGAACCGTCCCGCACCCAGCGCACTGCAGATTGCAATCTCCTTCTGTCTCGCCGCCGACCTCGCCACCATCAGGTTCGCTACGTTGAGACATCCAATCAGCAGCATGCATGTAACCGCGCACAGCAGTATGATCAATGGCTTCTTCACATCCCGTGCCAGATCCTGGTTGAGGGTCCGCGATACCACGTCCTCGGCCACCGGTGCATGCAGGTTCTGCATATGCAGTTGGTACTGCACCGCTTCCACCTGGCTCAGCGCGCTGGCCAGGCTCACATTCGGTCTCAAACGCGCCACTACGCGGCTGAAGTGAAAGTCATGATGCGTGAGGATCTCTGGTGGCAAGGCTGTCGCATATGGAACCCACACTTGTACGTCTGCATCGGGATAGGCGAACCGCTTCGGAAGAACGCCGACGACCGTGTATGGCTTGTCGTCGAGATGGATTTGCCGTCCGACAATCGACGGATCGCCTCCGAACCGACGTTCGAACAGACTCCACGTGAGCATGACGGCGTCACCATCCGGGCTATCTTCGCTCTCGTTAAACGTGCGCCCGATGGCAGCATTCACGCCCAGCAGCGGAAACAGGTTCCAGCTCCCGCCGCGCGCCTGCACGAGCTCCGGCAATTCCCCGTGCTCTCCCGTCAGGTTGAATTGCCAGTAGCGCCAGGCAGCCATGTCCTCGAAGCCGTGGGTCTGTGCGCGCCAGTCGTAGTAGTCGGCGGGAGAGACCACGTTGTAGTTGAACTCCTCCGTATTCATGCTGGGATCGCGGAAATGTTCATAGATCATCACCAGCCGGCCGGGATCGCGGAAAGGAAGCGGCCTGAGCAGTACCGAACGTACGACCGTGAACAATGACGTTGCCGCACCGATACACAGCGCAATCACAAGGACGGCGATCAACGAAAAGCCAGGCGACCGGAAAAGAGTTCGGACACTGATCCTCAGATCGCGAAGAAGATTCTCCAACCCGCTCCAGCTCCAGACGGCGCGCGTTTGTTCGCTGATAAGAGTGGGATTGCCGAAAGCACGCAGGGCAGCGTGGTGGGCCTCGTCGGGAGACATGCCCTGTTCCTGCTGCTCTTCTTCTTCCAGATCGAGGTCCGATTGCAGTTCCCGCTCTACGTCTGCATCCCGTTTCCGAATCTGCCACCATCTCATCTCAGCTCTCCTCAACGGTGGGCCACATGATGCGCGCCACGGCTTGCGCCATCCGCTTCCATTGCGATTCTTCGACTACCAGTTGCTTTCTTCCATTATCCGTAAGCCGGTAATACTTGAATTCGCGGTTGCGATCTGGAGCCGTCTCCCATTTGGCGGTGACCCATCCCCTTCGCTCCAACCTGTGCAGCGCCGGGTAGAGCGATCCGTGCTGCATCTGCAGGAAGTCATTCGTACTTCTTTGAATATGTTTGCCAATCTGGTGCCCGTGAGCGGGACCGTACAAAAGCGTGCGCAGAATCAGCATGTCAAGCGTGCCTTGCAGAAGGTTCGCGCGTTGTGGTGCCTGCTTTGTCATGGAAGACATTCGACCTCCAATTACACGATGGTAGACATTCGACTGTTGGCAGTCAATATCTCATTTCTAATCCGGCGAATCACGCAGTTGTTCATCCTCTCGCTTATCGAGCAAGTGAACGAAAAAGGCCGCCAGGGAAAGTACTTTCTCCGTTTTCTCTGCACAGAACCGGACCTTCCCTGCAGTCATCTCCGAGTTGTCGGATTTTCGGTGGCTTGAGCGGTAGTTCATCGCCAGAGTATTCGCATGAGACATCTGTATTGGACCCTGCTTACTCTGTCGCTGCTGTACATCCCGAGTTTCGGACAATCGAATCCGCACACGGCTCTTCACGATGCCTTGGTCCTGGAGAACCGCGGAAGTTTCGAGACTGCGGCCAAAATTGCAAAGGCCGCGGTCGATTCTCGCCAGCTGAGGGGCGATGAGCTGGGCAGGGGATACATCATTCTCGCGGTTGCATGCCAGGGAGCGGGAGATTTGGCCAACGCGCAAATCGGTTTTGAGCATGCGCTGCAGTTTCTCGAGCACGATCGCGAGCACACAGACGACTATGCTTCGGCCCTGGAAAACTATGCCGGATTCTATAGCGAACTGGGACAGCTTGACGTTGCAGCACCGATGTGGCGAAAAGCTCTTGCTCTGCGTCAGCAGATTGGGGACCATACGGGAACCGCGCTCTCCCTAACCCGCCTGGCGGAACTCGCTCTCGCTCGAAATCGAGTCCGCGAAGCGCACCAATACCTGCAAGAGGCATCTGACGAGGCGAAAGCTGCTCCCGATTTTCTTGACGACGATAAGGCTTTTTTCTTTGAAACCCAGGGATTGCTAGCCATCGCCGAGCACCATGCTTCCACAGCCATAGCGGCCTATCAGGACGCATTGCAACTGGAAGAGCAATCCCGCGGCGGGCAACATTGGCTCGCCGGTTGGGAACAGATGTTGCTCGGCAAGGCGTATGCGGAGTCCGGGGATCTTACCAACGCGTTGGCCAATATGCAAACGGGGCTCACAATCCTCGATCATGCGCTCGGGCGCAAGAATCCGAAGTACTTTGCCGCAGAACTCGCGTATTCTCAGGTATTGGATAGATTCGGTTTGCACGCCGAGGCTGCGCAAATGCGCGCAGCTGGCGAAAAAGCCAGTAAAGATTTTTATGGCAGTCAATGTGCTGGATGTACGATTAACGTAGCCGCATTCCGGTAGGGGTTCGTGATTCCCGATTGCGACAATTTGTCCGGAGCCATGGTGCATGCTAAAAGGCCGTGGGGTGAACTCTTGCCGCGGGCAAGAATGATCCCCCTTGCCGTGGCCGCCATCCTCGCCGTGGCGACCGCAATCGAGTGCCATGCTCGAGCGAGGGGAATCGACTCCTTTCTGTCGTGGGGATTCTCCCTCGCTTACGGTAGCGCCCTTTGGCTTTGGTGGGCCCTCGTCGTTCATCTGCTATGGCGATCAACCAGTCGTTGGCCATCGGCTTTAAAAGTTTCCTCTCGCACTCTGATTGTGCATCCGCTGATCGCCATCGGAGTCGTGACGCTTCATCTTGGTGTCCTCGAAGGGGCGGCTGAGTTGATCGCCAGACTCGGTTCGGAAGCAGTGAAGACCGAGTATGGAGGGATCGATTTCTTCTGTCTTCCGCGCTTCGGCATTGAACTTCTCATGTATGGGCTGTGCTGGTTTGCATGTGCCGCAGTGAATACTCAATTGATGGCGCAGCGCGATTCGATGCGCTCTCTGGAATTGGAGCGGCAGCTGTCGAGCGCTCACCTGCGGGCCCTGCAGATGCAGCTCGAGCCGCACTTTCTCTTCAACACGCTCAACGCAGTCACCACCTTGGTCGAACTTGACCGTACGGGACAGGCTCTCGAAACACTGGAGCACCTGAATACAGTTTTGAAGCTGGTCCTGAAGAGGAACAGTCCCAGCAAGATTCCGCTGGCCCAGGAGTTGGAAGTTCTGGAGAGCTACTTGGCCATTGAGCAAGTACGCTTTGCCGACCGCCTTCGCGTGGACATCAATCTCGATCCCAACGCCCTCGATGGGTTGGTGCCCTGTTTTCTCTTGCAACCCATCGTAGAAAACGCGATTCGCCACGGAATCGCGCACCGCGAAGACAGCGGCTGGATCGAAACATCCGCCCAGCGAGTGGGGACTCGCATGCTTTTGCGTGTTCGTGACAACGGCCCGGGGACGAATGGAAGGCCCGCCAGCGGCTTTGGGCTGGGCCTTAGGAACACGAAGGAGCGGCTGGCCCACTTCTATCAGAACGATTACGAGTTCCGCGCGTTCCAACCAGAGTCGGGCGGATTTCAGGTCTCGATTACGATCCCGTATGAGAAGGCGAGTTCATGACCTTGAGAACGATGATCGCCGATGATGAACCGCTGGCGCGCGAGCGTCTCAAGCTGCTTCTCGCGCCGGATCCGGACATTGATATTGTTGCCGAGTGCCGGAATGGCAGCGAAGTCGTGAAATCGCTGAAAGCAGCCAAGACGGATCTGCTTTTTCTGGATATTCAAATGCCTGGCAGAGATGGCTTCGAGGTAATCGAAGACATCGGGCTAGCCAATATGCCGATCACCGTGTTTGTGACCGCTCACAACCAGCATGCGGTGAACGCCTTCGAGGTACACGCGCTGGACTACCTGGTAAAGCCGATTGAGAGAAAACGGCTTGAGCAGACGTTGGCCAGAGTCAAGGA
>JASHQK010000602.1 GCA_030039195.1 Candidatus Sulfotelmatobacter sp. | reverse complement strand
ATTCTTTTTGGATGATCTGACGCTATTCGTCGGGTCTGCTCTTAAAGCCGGGAGTGCAGCTATCGTTGCCGCGTGCGAGTCACACCGAGACAGCCTTCTTCCAAGATTGCACACTTACGGCTTGGATGTGGGTAAGACGATTGAGGAGGGCAGGTATATTGCGGTGGATGCCGCTGATGGACTCTCAAAATTCATGCTCAATGGCGTGCCTGATCCAGTTCGATTTATGACGCTCTTTGACAGCCTCATTCTAGAGGCGGCAAAAGCTGTGAAGTCGGAGCATCCCCGCGTAGTAATTTTCGGAGAATGCGTGCATTTGCTGTGGGCACAAAGTAACGCAGAGGCAGCGATTCAGATGGAAAAACTCGGCAACCTCCTCACGAAAACATACGATGTTAGTATTCGCTGCGGATATTCTCCGGGTAGCGTTCAAGGCGGGATGAATGACCACATTTTTCAACGAATCTGTGCAGAGCATTCAGCGGTTTATTTGCGATAGCTTCAGGTGCGAATTCTAACCCACTGCCCGTTGCCCCTCGCTTCCCAACTCCAGAGGCACGCGAACATGGATGGTAGTTCCGCCCATCGGCTTTGACTGAATTTCAATCGTTCCGTTCACCAGTCGAACACGTTCGCGCATACTGGTCAGCCCCAGACCTTTCCCTTGCAGTGCTGCTTCAACGTCAAACCCTTTGCCTGAATCCCTGACGATGAGATGAATCTCACCGGAATCTTCTCGGAGTTGCACTTCTATCCGTTTCACCCCGCTGTGCTTGGAAGCATTGTGCAGGGCTTCTTGTAGAACGCGAAACATAGGACGTCCAACATCGAGTGGTAGCGCACTCCGGACATCGCTTCTGAAATCGATGTCCAATTTCTGCCGCTCGGCGACTTCCTTGCACCAGCTTTTCATTCCTGCTAGGACACCCAGATACTCCAACTTTGTGGCGTACAAATTATGCGATAAGGCTTGTACGTCATCTGAAATCTGGCGTAACTCGTCTCGGAATTCCTGCACACGCTTCTGGAACTCAGAAGGATCGTACGGCTGTTCGAGTTCCAGTGCCAACATCGCGAGTCTCTGGTTGATGTCGTCGTGCAGTTCTCTTCCGATTCGGGCGCGTTCCTGCTCTTGTCCTGCGATTAATTTCCTCGTCATGTCAGTAAGAGCTTGCTCTGCCTTCTTGCGCTCGGAGATGTTACGAGCAATCTCGGAAATCCCTTCGATTTTTCCGGTTGAGTCCTTAATTGGGTAAATGCTGAGCGACACGTCCACCTTCTTTCCCGCTTTCGTGATCCGAACGGTCTCATAGTGTTCAAGCCGTCCACCTGCCCTCAATGTTTCAAGAATCTTGTTCTCTTCCTCCCCTAGCTCAGGCGGGAAAAGGATCGTTATCGAATGTCCGAGTACCTCCGCTTCCGAGTATCCGAACATGCGCTCCGCGCTCGCACTCCAACTTGTGATGACTCCGTCCAGATTCTTAGAAATGATGGCATCCTCGGATGACTCCACGATTGCGACATGTCGGAACTGCGCTTCTTCAGCGGTCTTTTTAGCAGTAATGTCCTCTACCATTGCGATGACAAGTGGCGATGGACGACTGTTCAACAAAGAGATACTCAAGTTCCCCCAGACCAACGAGCCGTCCCGCCGAAAAAACCGCTTCTCTAGCTGGTAGTGGTCTATCGTGCCTGCTCGCAACTGCTGAAAAAGGGCCCAATCCTTCTGTGCATCTTCGGGAGGAGAAAAGTCGACACAGTGTTTCTTGCGCATTTCCTCTTCGCTGAATCCGAGCATCGAGCAAAGGGATGGATTCACGAAGAGAGGTTGCCCTTCTAAGTTCTCCAGCGCAATTCCGAGGGGACACGCCTTGAAAGCATCATAGAGGAGCTCGCCGTCGACTCTCGGTGTTGAGTCCGTATCGTTCTTACCAGAGGAAGGCTTGTCCATAGTGCCTCCTTGCGAGCAAGCTCGCAACCGCACAATCTCAGTTCAAAGGTTAGGTCCATTCAAAGGCATTGCCTACAGAAGTCCAGTAGGACGGCGGAGGTCGGTTGTAGAGGGACTCATCAATATGAATAGCCACAAGGAACTGCGTCGGCGCAGGAGGATGAGTGGTAACGGCTGATACAAAAACCGTGGCGTTTTCGACCGCAGCTACCCACCGTAACGCATTGCTGTCGAGACGCTGACAGTGATGACGATTGTCCCGTGAACCAACAACCTCTACAGTCGAGACGGTCGCCAGCGAGGAGACGTAAGCGTAGCGAGCTACCAGACTGGTCGCGAGAGCGAGCATAACGACGAGCGACAACCACTTGTGCCAGTGGAACGCTGGCTCAGAGTCAGTGTCCGTTCTTTGCAGCGGCATCATTTAATCTACCCAAGGAAGGTAAGTTCCGTGGCGAAGTGAATGGCACGTCTTCACCACATCAGCACTCGCGGAAGCGCCTGTAACGTTGCTGCTGACCCACAGGAAGAAGACCCACGCTACGATGCCTCATTATAGACCCAATGCCCCCAAGCACAATGGACACCCGTCCGCGACCGTCTACGAAAGAACTTTTCTTTATTGGTTCAAAAGGTATACCCGCAGGCTGGCTTCGGGCACCCGGAGAAACCGGGAAGAGACGGGGGAGAAACACCCCGAACAATCGGGACTGCGGCGACCGCTTTTCTGACCACCAGCCAACAGCCCAAGAGAACAAAGCGCGTGAACAGTTTTGAGTAGTTTTCTAAGCTCCGTTGACCCACTCACGAGTACGGCATAACATTTCCGCGAATGGCTTCCGGCTCGCAACTGATCGAGGGCTATGTTCTTAAGTGGGAGCTGACAAGACAGTTCTTCCCCGCCGTTGAAGCTGTTCTCTGCGGACGAAAATTCGTCAGCCCACAGCTCACCGATTCCCCTAACGGTGGCCTGTAACTAGGCCAATCGCACTCAAAACCTCCGGCTCCCGCTCAACGAGCTTTATAAGAGGAGAAAAACTTCGCGTCGAGCATTCGGCAGGTTCGCATTATTGACTCGTTCCTTGCTGTTTCGGGAGTTCGCGAACACACATCAGACCAAACGGGCCGACCAACAACCCCGGCTCCACTCCCCCGAGAGTGTCGAAGTCGTGACTTGGACGGCCCGAGAGACATAACAGTGAACAGTGGGCAGATGATGGGCAGGACGCGATAGGTAGTCAACTGTTGATAATGACAGGTCGAGGTTTGTTGCCCACGCTCACACTTCCCCGAGCTACATGTCTCAGCCCTTCTCTTATGGCTACGAAGACGCCAGGAGCGAGGTTGCACAGGCCAACAAATTTCTCCCCTGTCATTCTTTCTAGTCGCTATTTTTCTTGACGGGTGTACCGTAAACCACTGAGCGAGTAGCGGCCAATCCTGATTAGCTTCGCCATCCAAGCTGGTGAACTTTCTGAGCTCGGCGCAGTTGAAGAAGTGGGACGCGGAGGTAAGCAAGGTCAAGGAACTCCCTCAACAACAGATGGCGGCATCAGGACCTGACTTGTCTCGCCGGCCGCTCCAAACAACGGCGACTGGCAAGAAATTCTACAAGAATGGCAAAAGACTTATCGCAGAGAAGATCGAGGACTACGAGGCAGACTTCCTTTGGTTTCGGCGTCGACTTCTACGCAAGGCTTGAAGCCAGATGGCGCTCCTCGTTGCCTTTTCTCCAGGGATTGCTCCCGTTTGACAAGCGTCGTTTTGTGCCAGATATCGTGGCCGGAATTACGCTCGCGGCTCTTGGCATACCCGAAGTCATGGGTTATACGAAGATTATCGGCACGCCTGTGATCACCGGGCTATACACGCTGTTCTTGCCCGTGCTGGTTTTTGCCTTTTTTGGCTCCTCTCGCCACCTCGTCGTCAGCGCGGATTCCGCCACTGCGGCTATGGTGGCTGCAGCCTTGGCTAGCCTTTCGTTTACCGCCTTTACTCCAAGGTATATCGAACTTACCAGTCTTATTGGACTCGTCGCGGCCGCAATCCTTCTTCTGGCCAGAATTCTTCGGTTGGGCTTCCTCGCCGATTTTCTCTCCCGTACCGTATTGGTTGGGTTTTTGTCGGGAGTCGGTGTTCAGGTTGCCGTCGGTGAACTTCATGAAATGCTCGGCATTGAGACGGGAGGCCACGGCTTTTTCCGCCAACTGCTCTACACCCTTAAGCATTTGGGAGACACGCGTATATCGAGTCTGTTGATTGCCTTGACCGTCTTGGCCGTCATAGTCGGATTCGAACACTTCGCACCCCGTTTTCCTGGGGCTTTGCTGGCAGTCATTGGCTTCACGGCGGCGAGTGCCTATTTCCATTGGCGCGAGAAAGGCGTCGAGGTTGTTGGCAACGTGCCCAGCGGCCTTCCCCATTTGGGGGTTCCGCACATCACATATAGCGACGTAATGATGGTTCTGCCGATCTCTATTTCTTGCTTCATCGTCATCCTTGCGCAGAGCGCCGCCACGTCACGAGCTTACGCTCTCCGCTATCGTGATCAATTCAATCAGAATGTCGACCTGATCGGTCTTTCTCTTGCCAACGCTGCAGCGGGATTAAGCAGTACGTTCGTCGTCAATGGCAGCCCTACAAAGACCGCCATCGTAGACACTGCAGGTGGTCGAAGTCAGTGGTCACACCTGACTACCGCAACCGTCGTACTCATGGTGCTACTGTTTTTGACCCGCCCTTTGAGCTTTCTGCCAAATGCTGTCCTCGCCGCCATTGTCTTCCTCATTGGTGTCAAACTCATCGACTATCACGGCCTCGCCAGAATTCAACGTTCCATGCCTAACGAATGCGCTCTCGCGCTTGTCACTACCGGCACGGTAGTCATTTTTGGTGTGGAACAGGGGATCATTCTCGCCGTCGTACTGTCCCTTTTGCAGCATGTCTGGCACAGTTACCGACCGCAGACCGGAGTGATCGTCCACGATGCCGTTGATCATTGGCGGCTTGATGATCCCATCCCGGGAAGGATGGCGGAGCCCGGCCTAGTGATCTTTTGGTTCGGCGCGGATCTCTTTTACGCCAATGTTGCCTTCTTTGCCGAACAGGCACGTAGA
>JASHQK010000601.1 GCA_030039195.1 Candidatus Sulfotelmatobacter sp. | reverse complement strand
TATTGCACCGCGGGATCGACCGTGATGCACCATCGTTCGTGGCGAACAACGCCGCCGCAATGTTCGCAAGCAGAACTGGTAGTGTAACGATTACTGTGATACCCACTGGCAGCGGGGTTGGCAAACATTTCGGCACCTCCAGAACTAGAAAGCTCGTGACATTCCCCGTGCCCAGTCGTACAGCTCGGTGGAACTTCCTTCTCTTGCAGCGTAAGGGAGGAGC
This sequence comes from Candidatus Sulfotelmatobacter sp., assembly GCA_030039195.1. Classification (GTDB taxonomy): domain Bacteria; phylum Acidobacteriota; class Terriglobia; order Terriglobales; family Acidobacteriaceae; genus Sulfotelmatobacter. The sequence goes on along the minus strand of JASHQK010000601.1, from coordinate 4,469 downwards.
ATCGAGCCTTCCAATCTGAGTTGTCACTTCTATGTGTGAGCAGGATCACAGACAGTGAACCCGCACGGTTATGGCAGTAGTGCCTCTCGAAAATTTGTGTAGAGACAGAGCCCCGGGAGGGTGCCCACTTTTTGTCTCGCTTGGGATCACCACGACAGAGGGTGCCCCATCCTTGCGTTCTTTGCAAGGGTGGTCATCCCAAGTCACCCCGCTCCAAAAGTTCCCGTTGATTCCCGCAAACTGAGTGTACTGGGACCCTGCACTTCCAAAGCCGTCGTAGAGTTCCCCATAGGGAGAGTAGGCCACATCATATGTGATCGCGTGGCTTTGTAGATTGGAAGTCACGCGGACGTTGCCCAGCCAATCCTCGTGCAGATAGTTGTAATTCGCGTCATCGGCTCCCACAAGAACTTTCCCCAGTGCATGGTCGTGAATGCATGCTCAGGTTCAACCTTGTGGCCTGGGCACAATATTCTGGGCGCAGGTTTTGGCCGCTCGCCCCATGGTTTATTCTTGAACGTTGCTCGACGGCGACTGAGCCATTCTGCACAGGCGCAGGCCTTGAGCTAAGAGCTAAGAGCCAGCAGCTACCCTATGAAAACCGGCATCATTGGCCTGCCGCAGGTGGGCAAGACATCGCTATTCCGCATTCTCACCAAGGCGCAGCTGTCGGAGCACGCTTTGGCCAATCCGCGCGAAGCACACGTCGGCGTGGCCAAGGTCCCCGACGATCGGCTCGACCGGCTGGCTGCGCTCTACAATCCCAAGAAATTGACGCATGCATCGGTCGAGTACGTAGACGTTGGCGCCATCGGTCAGGATGCGCTGAAGGAATCGGCCTACATCGGTCATCTGCGCCAGGTCGATGCGCTGGCCCATGTTCTGCGGGCGTTTGAGGATCCCGCCATTCCGCACGTTGGCGAAATCGATCCGTTGCGCGACATCAAGAACGTCGAATTCGACCTCATGGTCAGCGATCTTGGCCAGATCGAGAAACGCCTCGAGCGTTTGGAAAAAGATTTGAAGAAAGCCAAGACGCCGGAACTCGAAAAAGAATTCGAACTGCTCAAGCGCGCCAACGCCCATCTCGGCGAAGAGAAGCCACTGCGCGAACTCGAGATGAGTCCGGAGGACAAGAAGCGCATTCGCGGATTCATGTTCCTGAGCGAAAAACCGGTTCTGTACGTGCTCAACATCGGCGAATCAGGGGAGTTGGGAAAAGATCTGGAAGAAGCGGTCAGCAAATACAAACTCAACGACGTAGCCGCGCGGCCCAATTCAGCCGCGACTGCGATCTGCGGCAAAGTCGAAGCCGAGCTTTCCGAAATGAGTGACGCCGATGCCGCCGAATTTCTTTCGAGCTACGGACTCAAAGAAAGCGGACTTACGCGGCTGATTCGCACCACCTATCACCTGCTCGGATTGATTTCATTCTTCACTGCCGGCGAGGACGAATGCCGCGCCTGGACGATTCCCGCCCACAGCCGCGCGCAGGAAGCCGCAGGAGCCATTCACTCCGATCTGGAAAAACACTTCATCCGTGCCGAAACCATCCGCTGGGACCAACTGCTCGAAGCCGGCTCCGAAGCCAATGCCCGCGCCAAAGGCACGCTGCGCCTGGAAGGCAAAGACTACATCGTGCAAGACGGTGACGTGATGCACATCCGCCATAGCGGCTAGTCAGTTGCGAGTACCGAGTACCGAGTACCGAGTGTAAGCTACTACGGCATGGCCCAGCACTACAAAGACCTGATCGCCTGGCAAAAGGCAATGGACTTGGTTGCCGCAATATACGACGCGACCGATGCCTTTCCGAAGCGCGAGACGTACGGCCTGGCCGATCAGATGCGCCGCGCCGCCGTGTCCATTCCAAGCAACGTCGCAGAGGGACAGGCGCATTACAGCAACCGTGAATTCCTTCATTTTCTGCGTCACGCCAGGGGATCTCTCGCAGAACTTGAAACGCAAGTTCTGATCGCACAGCATCGCAAATATCTCGAACAAGCTCAGGCTGAGGATCTACTCAGACGAGCCGATGAGCTGAACCGAATCCTGAGCGGACTAATCAACTCTCTCAGGGAGAAGGTTTGACTCGGTACTCGGTGCTGTTCGGGAGGTTTTGACTCGGTACTCGCTACTCGGTACTCGGTACTATCTTACGAATGAACGCAATCGCCACCAGCATTCTGCTCGGTCTGACCGCCGCGGCCGCCAACGTCTTCGGCGGAGCGATCATCGTGCAGCGGCACTGGGAGCGGCGCTATCTCCGCTACTTCGTCGCGCTCGGTGCAGGATTCATGCTGGCCACGGCGCTGGTCGAGATGATTCCCGAAAGCTTTGCATTGCGCGGACGATCGGCCGCGTATCTCGTCCTGGCCGGATATCTCATTATTCATTTCTTCGAGCACACCGTCACCCCCCACTTTCACTTCGGCGAAGAAACGCACAAAGATGAATTCGTTCACGCGCACAAGGGATATTCCGTTCTGCTCGGTCTGATCATTCACACGTTTTTCGACGGAATTGCGATCGCGTCTGGATTCCTGGTGTCAAACGTCCTCGGCTGGCTGATCTTTTTCGCGATTTTTCTGCACAAGATTCCCGAAGGATTCACCGTCAGTTCCGTGATGCTCGCCAGCGGGCGCAGTCGTGGTACAGCCTGGGGATCGTCGATCGTGCTGGGCTGCTCGACGCTGGCTGGCGTTCTCACCATGGCGCTGTTTCGCCATCACGTCGGCGCGGGCCTTCCGCTCTCGGCAGGCGTGACGATCTACGTCGCTGCTTCCGATCTGGTTCCCGAAGTCAACAAAGAACCGGCCATGAAGATGGCGTTGCTGGTGTTTGTGGGAGCCGCAGTATTCTTCCTGCTCGATCGTTTGTTCCACGTTCATTGATCATGCTCAGACCTAGCGACACCAACCCGTATCACTAATGGGAGCGCGAGCAAGGCCATGAGCTAGCGGGTTTTGAGCGTAATCGTGGTTACGTCAACCACCCATTCAAAGAAACTGATTATGATTGAGGCCTGCCGTATATGCCGGCACAAGTTATCCGCACATATGCATGAACATATGTCGGATCATCTACAGGCCAAGCTCGCTTCGCTAGCGGCGGTGGATGAGCAGCATTATTACCGCTCCTAAAGTGACGAGCACAAAGCCCGTCAATACAAAGACCATTACCGCGATTCGGCAACCCGAGGGTGGGGGTTGCAGCCCTCGAATCGACCCCGGCCCGACTGTAGTTAGTGGCGAACAAAGGCGCGCTAGGAGTCCCCGATAGAGTTTCCAGAGAAGCAGCGCAGGCAAGGCGTAAAAGAGCGCGGCGGAAATCGCGTAGACAATTAAACCGAATTCCAGCTTCTCGACCAAGGGCACGCGCTCGCCGATGACAAGGGCATCGGTCACTGCAATGCTGGCCGTGCTTCCCACCAGATTTACAAGCGCGACAGCAACCACGTATATCGTAACCAGAGCCTTGATCTTGTTTTCATCGGAGGCCTCAACGTAGTAGCCGGGCCTGCGCCAGCCATACGGGAAAAAGGCCAGGCGTCCACCTTCGTCCTTGCCGAAGTAGCGCTGTGCGTTATTGTCAAGCCATTCGGAGAACATTCCCATCACTCACCCCCCACTGCGGCCTCGCGCCTCTGTGTTATGGCAGACGTCCGAAGCAGGACACCAGCGTCTGAGCCGGCATCCCAGTGAATTGCGACTCGAGTTCTAAACGAGAGCGCGAATTGCAGCTGGCAAGCTGCTCCCGCCGGCACAAATTCCTGTCGACGTTTGGAGCGCGGCGGAAAGGTATGCTATCCACCGGTGATCGTAGAAGTCTGTCCACTATCTGCCTCTGTCATGCGCAGCTCGATGTAACCGTAGGCCGGACAAGCGGACGCATAAACGTCCCTTTCGCCAGCGAACAGGCCACCGGAATCGGGTTTGAAGCCGAGTTCCCATAAGCTGCCCTTGATACCGAGCTGGCCACGAATCATTGCCGCGCCGCACTTCGAGCAGACCTCTGCCCTCATAAAGCCAATGCTCCGCAAAAAAGCATGATAGTGTCCCTCATTACAGGTATGGGACCCGTTATACAGAATCGAGCCTACAACGGAGAAGGCAGAGAGCAAGTCACGTAAGTAATCTCACCGGGCTTGGCTGAATAGGTCAATTATTCGCGGCCGGGTCCTGTAGAAATGAAGGATAAAGGAAGATCGGCAGACGATAGTGCGCCCTTTCCCAGCCGGCGCATGACGAATAAGTCTGTCGAAAAAATCTTGATTACGCTCATTTAGCGCTCCTGCCGGCGGTCGCCTGAACCATAACCGTCCGTCTATTAGCTCCCCATGCCGTGCGATCTGAAGCCGAACCCTTTCACGTCTGGCTACCGTGCAGGCTCCTCCTCGATCCAGTATTCGCGCCGCGAGTCGAGAACGAGCTGAGGGCGCCCCTTCATCTCCACGTGCAACGCGTGCA
>JASHQK010000600.1 GCA_030039195.1 Candidatus Sulfotelmatobacter sp. | reverse complement strand
GCTTCACTCCACACGCTATTAGCGCAAAGCGCAGCGCATCTGTGCCGCTGCTCACAGCGACGGAATACTCTGATTGGCAGAATTGTGCAAATGCCTTCTCGAAGTCCTCAACCATCGTACCGCCAATAAATCCCGCGCTCCGAATCGTCTTGTGGAAGACGGCGGTCAGCTCTGGTTCGAGTTCGACATGAGGGATAATGAGATCAAGAAAAGGAATTGCGTCAGAAACACTCACTTTGTAACCTCCAGGGTTTGATGGTCTTGTTGGTTGAGGTAACGCAGGAACTTCGCCGGGTTTCCAGCGACGATACTGTTTGGGGGAACATCTTTTGTGACCACGCTACCAGCCCCCACGATGGCGTTCTCGCCGATAGTGACATTGCTGAGAACAGTTGTTCCGGAGCCTATCGACGCGCCTTTCTTGATCAAAGTGCGCTCGACATTCCAGTCAGCTTCGCTTTGCAAGTCCCCCTCCGCCGTTGTGGCGCGTGGGTAACTGTCGTTGATAAACGTAACGCTGTGGCCGATAAACACGTTGTCTTCCACCGTCACACCTTCGCAAATAAAAGTGTGGCTCGAGACCTTGCAGTGCTTGCCGATTTTTGCGTTTTTTTGGATCTCGACGAAAGCACCAATCTTCGTTTCGTCGCCCACTTCGCAACCATAGAGATTGATGAACTTGGACAGTTTCACATCCCGCCCAAGTTTGACGTCTGGGGCAATACACACGAAGGAATTCATTCGAGACAAGAACCTCACTTCTTAAGTTTTCTTCGGGGAGCAGACAGCGAGGAAAACAGGTATAGGGTCAATCCGCATTGGCGCTGTGACGTTCGTCACCGTAGAACCATGCGACTGGTCGGGGGTTCGTGTCGGTCTTGCGAAGTGATCGCGACTGCGGAGAGGCGAGTTCAAATTGCAGGTGAGCAACTGACAAAGCTGTTTTCATGTCCTCTTGCCGAACAACGAATGAAAGAACGCACTGAGATGAACCCTGAGTCATTGCCAGAATGTTTACATCTTTCTCTGCCAATTTGGTCAACGTTCGACCTACGCTGCCCGACATCGCACACACGTTGTGACCGACAACGGCGACAATGGCAACTGATGCATCAAGAGTAATGTGCTCCAGAGTCTCGTGCGCCAAATCATGGGCGAATTCGCGTCGCAAGGCCTCGACCGTGTGCTTCGTAACCGATGAACCTACTACCAGACAGATGTCATTCTGCGACGATGACTGGGAAATCAACAGAGCATCCGCCCGGATTGCCGCGATCGTAGCGAACGTGCGCCCCAGAGCGTCCGTTACTCCGACGAGGCCCGGGCCACCGATCCTAATCAGTGATGCGTCACCCACGGCAGCGAGCGCCTTCACGCCAGTTCCCATTCCGCTTGGAGTAATCCTGGTTCCAGGGCGATCCGTGGCAAACGTGTTCCGGATCCAAACGGGGACACCGCAGCGTGCAATGGCACGCAGAGTTTTTGGATGCAGAACCTTCGCTCCGAAGTAGGCGAGTTCAGACGCCTCCCGGTATGAGACCTCATGAACCAGAGTTGCGTCCGATATAAGCCGAGGATCGGCGGTCATCAGGCCATCGACATCAGTCCAGATTACAATTTCATTGGCGTCGAGTGCGGCCCCGAGGATTGTCGCGGAGTAGTCTGACCCTCCGCGACCAAGTGTCGTGGGCACACCCTCTGCGGTCGACCCGATGAATCCAGTCACCACCGGTACGATGCCTTGTTGCAGAAGAGGTCGCAGATGCAAGTTGCAGAGCTCTCGGGTGCGCTCCATATGCGGCTCCGCGGCTCCGTGACATGAGTCGGTTATTAGTAGATCAGAAGATTCGATCGACCTACTCGGGAACCCTGATTGCGTCAACGCCGACGCCAGGAGTGGAGTTACCAGGCGCTCGCCAAGACCTGAGATAGCGTCCCGAGTTCTCGCCGTCAATTGACGCAACAGCGCCGTTCCATGACACAGTTGATGGGCCTCCTCAAACAGCACGTCCATTCGTGAGCGGATTCGATTCCTATCTGTTTCAGAATGGATTAGGGCCTCAACTGTTCTGTCATGTTGTTTGCGCAACTCTTGAAGGATATGCTTCGCGGGCTCAAGGTTTCCGGCCTCCGACTGCAGGCCTGCCTCGATGAGTCGATTAGTTACGCCTCCCATCGCTGAAACGACGACCACCACGCTGCTCTCCTGTGATGCAGAGCGAATGATCTCGAGGACTTTGGAGATGCAGAACTCGTCCCCAACTGAGGTTCCACCGAACTTCAGGATCCGAAGCTTGAATGGATCGCGGCCGGGGACCTCGGATCGACGTTGGTCGAGATGGGTCTTCGAATTCGAGTTACGAGATTTGCCGTTCGTCTTTTCTCGGCTCATGAGTAGGGATGGAAGTGGCTGAAATTTGGAGGGGAGTTCTTGAAATAGGATTATCGATCAGGCAACTGCGACGAGATCTCGGAGTTCGCGGCTCCTGGAGCTCAAAAGTTTTAGCGTATCAATGTTGTAGTACTGCGGGTTATCCCAATCCTGAAACTTGTCCATGTTCTCGATGAGGTTTTTCACGATACGCTTGACGCTGTGGTTGGGGTGGAAACTCAGCGTGTTCTCAGCTTTCTCGATGCTCACTTTGTAATTTCGGAAGTCTTTCTTATGATGAATGTTGAGGCGAACCGAGAACCCAAGCTCTTCCTCGATCGCCATTTTCACCAGGTCTCCGACCTCTCCGACGGTATAGTTTCCCGAAGCGATATTGAAGATCCCTGAAATCCTGTCGCTTGCCTCGATGGCACGTATGTATGCGTTCGCTGCGTCCTCGATGCTCAAAATGGGCCGCCATATCGAAGGATTATTGACTGTGATTTCGCGGTTCCGAACACCATTCTTGAACATCGTATTTATGATCAGGTCCAGCCGCATCCGTGGGCTATATCCCGATACTGTTCCTTTGCGCAACGAAATCACCGAGAAATTGTCGTCCAATAGATTCATCACAGCCTGTTCGCCCTGAAGCTTGGAAATTCCGTACGGATATGAGGATGAAACCGGACGATTCTCATCGAATAACTCGTTATCGGTGTACCCGTAGACTGAGCAGGAGCTTGCGTATACGTATCGTTTAACCTGCGCGTTCTTCGCGACATACGCGAGGTACGCAGGAGCAGCCGCATTAAAGATAAAGTTCTGGCTCGGCGAATACTCGGCCATCGGGTCGTTAGATAAGCCAGCCAGAAATACCACCTGCTGGTAACAACGCAGATCATCGACACTGATGTCAAAAATGTCTTTTCGGATAATGCCGGCTTGATGTGGCAAGTGATTGCCGAACCAGAAAAGGTCGACGACATCTACCTCGTAGCCGCGGTCCAGTAATCTCGGTACCAACACCGAGCCCAAGTAACCGGCTCCGCCTGCAATAAGAATCTTCATAAGTCTCCAAGACAAATTGGTTTGGATGTTGGAAAAATAATTGCCGGGCTAGTTCAAAGCGGGAACGATGTCGGCATTCTCCTGCTGTTTCGCTTCTAAATAGGTCCGTAAGCCGAATTGCCAAGGTGTGAAAACATTGAGCTTTAAGTTCTTCAATGCCCGATTTTCTAGCACAGAATACGAAGGACGCGGCACTTTCTGGGGAAATTCTCCTGGGGAGGCGACCTCGACATTCACTTGCATTCCTGCACTCGCGAAAATTTCGCGGGCGAACTCATGCCACGAACAGCTACCCTCCGCCGTTGCGTGAAAAACTCCATGTTTGTCAGAACGGCTCAGAACCACAATCTGCCGGGCTAATTCCTGAGTCGAAGTTGGGGTCGTGAACTCATCGTTTACGACGCGAACCCTACCTCTCTCCCGTCCAAGCCTTAGCATGAGTTCAACAAAGTTCTGTCCACCTTTGGCACGGCACGGACTCTTTCCATACAGAGCGGCTGTTCGCACGACAAAGTGCCTGGGGTTAGCAGTCACCAGCCGCTCTCCTTCAAGTTTAGTGTTGCCGTACGCGTTGAGCGGGTTCGCTTCATCGGTTTCGACATAAGGCGACCCTTTACGGCCGTCAAACACATAGTCTGTGCTCACGTGCAACAGTACACTCCCCAGATCTCGTGTTGCAGTCGCTAAGTTGAGGGCGCCCCTAACATTTACTGCGTACGCCTGATCAGGATGCCGCTCGCAGCGTTCAACCTGGTGCATGGCGGCTGTATTGACTACAAATTCTGGTCTTTCCCGTTCGAGACAGGAGGTTACCGACTCAAGGCTCGAAAGCTCAATCTCATCGTGAGTGAGCTCGCAGACCTGATCACCATGCACCCGAAACGCATCGACAACGTCGCGCCCGAGTTGTCCATTGGCTCCAATCACCGCAACTTTCATACGACCCCCACTGACATTGGCTCGATTTTCGGTTGCGCCTGACGGCAATATAGAAAGTTATCAGACGCCGGGGAAGCCAACCAGTCTGCAAGGCTTCCTGCCTTGCGATCTTTCTCCGACACGAGTACCTCTTTCAATGGCCATTCGATACCGATCTGCTCATCGTTCCAACGGATTGCAGCCTCCGCCTTGGCGTTGTAGATGCCGGTGCACTTGTACTGGATCTCGGTAGCATCAGACAAGGCGCAGAAGCCACGCGCAAAACCTGCGGGAGCCCAGACCATTCGGCGATTGTCGGTCGAGGCCTCAATCCCGTACCATTTGCCTAAAGTTGGCGAGCCCTTGCGAATGTCGACTGCAACCAGAAACGCACTTCCAACAGTCACCCGCATCAGTTTCCCCATCGGCGGATCCCACTGGAAATGTAAGCCCCGAACTACTCCCTTTACGGAACGGGAGTGGTTATCCTGCACAAACTCGAAAGGTAAACCCAAGTCCCGAAAGTGGTCAGCGCGAAAGGTCTCTAAAAAAAAACCGCGTTCGTCACGAAAGATCTCGGGTACAAGAACTACCACGTCTCCAAGAGTTCTAGATTCAACTGTAATCTTCACAAATGTTTCCTCTTTAGAATGGAGAGTATCGTGAGGTGCCTGAGGCCATGAAGATTGCCTCTAGGTGCCAGTCGAAGCAACCAACGGGCCGTTGGCGAGTGTCGGTGGGAGCTTTGACAGTCGCACGCCCTCCCTGGAGTCGGCAGAGTTCAGATAAATCATCGCCCCGCGTTGGCGGAGGGAAGTGTTAGCTGCCTCCAACATCTTCACTACTCGAAGACCAGCTACTCCGTCGTTGAAAGGTACTTCATCCTGCTTGATGCAACGTGCGAAATAAGATAGTTCCGCACGCAAGGCCTCGACCTGTTCTACTTGGGGAGCCCACATATCTCCGGACCGATAATTCACGAGCAGGTTGTAGACTCCCTCCTGGTTCGTAACATCGACTCCCTTGTCGTAGATCTTAATCTTCTCGTCGGCCTCCAGATCATTCCAGACCAGCATTTTCTTCTCCCCACCGATCAGCGTGGTCCTCACTTTCACCGGGGAAAGCCAGTTAACATTGATATGAGCGATGACGTTGTTGGGGAAATAAATCGTGATAAAAGCCACATCTTCGTGCCCGTTCAGGTGAGTCTGGCCAGTCGCTACGACGGCTTCGGGTGACTCCTGAATCAGATGGTCAATGATGGAGAGATCATGAGGGGCAAGATCCCAAATGACGTTCACATCATGCTGAAACAACCCGAGATTAACGCGTGTCGAGTCGTAGTAATAAAGTTTACCCAGAGTACCATCCTGCAAGACTTGCTTTATCTTCCGCACGGCACCAGTGAATAGAAACGTGTGATCGACCATGAGTTTGCGCTGCCTCTTGGCAGCCAGGTCGATAAGCTCCTCTGCCTGTGCAACGTTGCTGGTAAAAGGTTTTTCCACAAATACATGCTTGCCGTTTTCGAGTGCGGATTTCGTCAATTCGTAATGCGTCCAAACCGGAGTTATGACGGCGATCGCATCAATTTCGGGAGAGGAAACCAGTTCTTTGTGATCAGCGGTCACATGAACCTGTGGGTGAGCTCTCTGAATTCGTTGTCGGGAGGCAGCACTCTTATCGCAGACCGCCACGACCTTAGTTTCTTCGAGTTGCTCGAGATTTCGAACAATATTCGGTCCCCAGTAGCCATAGCCAATAACCCCAAATCTAATCATGACTTATCTCCTAGCCATTCCTCTCTAAACGGCACTTGCTTAGAGGTTGACCACAAAGGCAAACGGTGCAATACCAGGGGGAGACACTCAGGCAGATTTACTAGTGCGCTCCTTCGCCCAGCAGAATGGCTGCGGGCGTCCGGAGTATGATTT
>JASHQK010000599.1 GCA_030039195.1 Candidatus Sulfotelmatobacter sp. | reverse complement strand
TCACCTTTGGCAGGGCGCGGTCCAACGACGCGACGTCCATCGCCTTCGCGCGGCTGATAACGGACTCCTCCGACTTATTCGGAAACGGGTGCTGCGCCCGCAGTGTGCACGCAAAGAGCACAACGATGAGGCCGATAGCCGAACTCCTCATACGTGCATTAGACACCGGGCACGCAACGATGGCGTAACTTTGTTCCGTTGTCGGGCGGCGTCGGCGAAACAAAGCGGCGTGATGAGAATGCGGTGGATTGACCCGTTTAGCTTGCCGCTTGCCCTGGCACAACCGCTTGCGCTTCGGGCTTCGACGCCGGCCGCGCGCTCATCTCATGGCGCGCGAGTTCGAGATCGGCCCACAACGCGTCAAGGACCACCATGGGTGCTTCGGTGCCCCAGGCATCGAGTTCTTCTTCGTCCCAATCGCCGTTGAGCCGGATCGAGCCGGTAATGTCCTCGGGAAATGCGTGACGGAAGTCGCCTTCGCGGATGAGGATGTCGCCGATCAGCCGTCCGGTATGAATCTCGTAGACGCGGCGGCTCGCCCGGCCTCCCGAGTTCGTGAAGCAGAGATAAACCTCGCCGGCAGCGTCGAATTCCGGTCTGTAATACCACGCCTGGGGAGCATCAATTTTCGGATGATGCCGCCGCGGACGATGCACCGTCGGCTTCTCCTCGATCTTCTCCTCTGCCGGACTCAGGTACAACACGCGCTGGCAGGAATCGCAATAAACCATTTTTTCGCCGGAGCGGACATCGTTGTAAGTCTGCGGCCGCAGCATGACCTGGCATCCCATGCATTTCTGCTCACGAACTTCGGCGATGCCGGTGCCGCGAAACTTCGATACGCGTTCGTAATGGCGCAGCAGATCTTCGTCGATTCCGCCGCGAAGCTGATCGCGCTTCCCACGCCACTCCGCCAGCAGCTTTTCATCCTCGGCTGTCCGCTGCCGCGCCTGCTCTTTTTCTCTTTCGATTTCAGCCGTTTCTTCCTTCAATTCCGCTTGCGCCGCTTTAACTTCCGCCGAGCGAGCGTCGGCATTCACCATGATTTCGAGAATTTTGTCCTCGATTTCCGAAATTTCTTTTTCCGCAAACTGGATTTCGTGCAGCAGCGCCTTGTACTGCTCATTAGTCTTTACATCGAGCGATTGATCGCGATATTTCGAGATTTTCCCGCGCAGGTCGGTGATAGTTGCGTCGTGTTTCTTTCTCGCGGCCTCATCGGCTTTGATTGCGGCTTGCGCTTTTTCCAGTTGGGCTTTGGTTCCGGCGAGTTTCTGTTCGATGGCGGCGACGCGCTTGGGGAGTTCTGCGATTTCCTCCTGCAAGCGGCGGATTTCCTTGTCCGCTTCTTGCAGCTTCAGAAGGTTTTCTATGTCAGAAAGCATCCGGCATTGAATCTGTTTCGATTTTAACACGCACCCGCGCCGAATCCGCGGGGATTGGCCGGGTTTCGGCAGCATCCTGAAATGACCACAAAGCGCACGAGGGCACACGGAGGAGGCCAGCGTTTTACGCGCTTTGTGTTCCTTTGTGTCCTTCGTGGTCTAGCGAATGTAGAACACTGCACCGGCTCCCCCCTATCGCTCCGTTTAACGGCTACGGTGTACACTTTTTGGATTCTTCCTCATTTCCCATGCGAGGTCGCTTCGTGAGTATCAAACATCTTCTTTCCCTGGCCGTTCTCCTTACGTTGTTCTTTGCTCCCACGTTCTCCCAAGCTCAGACCAAACCCCTGACGATCGACGCGATTTACCAGCCGGGAGGGCTCGGCGGCCAGGAGCCTGAGAACATCGGGTGGAGTCCCGACGGCACGAAGCTCTCCTACGTGCAGCGTGACGAACAAAACGAAACCGGCGAACTGTGGTATGTCGATGCCACCACGGGCGAGAAGAAAGTGCTGGTCAGCGCCGACAAGCTGGCGTCGCTCGCGCCCGATGTAAATAAGGTGAAGAACGAGCGCGAAAAAGAACGCCTGACGCGGTATCACGTTGCCGAATATCTCTGGTCGCCCGATTCCAAGCACCTGCTCTTCAACGCTCAAGGCCAGTTATGGCTCTTCGACATCGCTACCCAGACGGCGGTGCAGTTCACCTCCGCGCCCGATCCCAGCGGCTCTCCGCAGTTCTCGCCCGATGGCAACCATGTGGCCTACGTGCGCAAACATAATTTATTCGTTCGCTCGGAAAAAGGCACCGATGAAAAACAGCTCACCAACGACGATAACGAAAATCTGCTCAACGGCGATATCGATTGGGTCTACGCCGAAGAACTGGCCGTGCGCAGCAATTATTTCTGGGCGCCTGACAGCAAGGAAATCGTCTTTCTGCACATGGACGAGACCAAGGTGCCGACCTTTCCTCTGACCGATTTGCTGCTCACGCACCCCACCGTCTATCCGCAGAAGTATCCGCAGCCGGGCGATCCCAATCCCTTAGTCAAGCTGGGTGTGGTCAACATCGATAAGGGAAAGGTTCGCTGGATTTCACTGACCGACGATGAAGATACCTACATCCCTCGATTCGGCTGGGCCGCGCAGGGCGTGCTCTGGGCGGAGTTGGTCAATCGCCGGCAGGACAAGGCACAGATCTTTCTGATCGACGCCAAGAATGGCAAGTCGCGCATCGTTCTAACCGAAGATACGGCCGATGCCTGGGTCGATTTCGAGCATGGCGAGCCGCATTTTCTGAAATCGTCGCCGCAATTTATTTGGCCCACTTGGCGCGACGGCAACATGCACCTGTACCTCTACAGCTTCGACCCGCAGAACCCGTTAGCTGCCGATGCCAAGCTTGACCGCGAACTGGAGAGCGGTGATTACCAGGTGCTGGGAATTGAAGGCGCCGACGAGGCGGCCAAGACGATATTTTTTGAAGCCAATAAAGATGATCCGCGCCAGGAGCACCTGTATTCGGTCCAGTTCGACGGTTCCGGCTTTCGCGATCTCACCCCCGACGTCGGCATGCATCACGCCAACTTCAGCGACGACGGCAAACATTACACCGACAATTTCAACGGGCCGCAGACGTCTCCGATACTCTCCCTCTGCACCGTTGGCGGATCATGCCTGCCGGTATGGAAGTCAAAAGACGAAGTCGCCGAATACGGCCTGCGCGCCCCCGAGTATCTCGAGTTCAAAGCTGATGACGGAACCACGCTCTACGGTCGGCTCTTGCTTCCTCCCGACCCTCCAGCCGGAAAGATTCCCCTCATCATCAACATCTACGGCGGTCCCGCCGGGCAGATGGTGCTGAAAGACCTTCCCAGCCCATTCGACGAAATTCTCGCGCGCAAGGGATTTGCAGTCTTCGCCGTCGATAACCGCGGCACCCCCGGTCGCGACCGCAAATTTCAAACCGCCATCCGCCACGAATTCGGCGCGATTGAATTGAAAGATCAGCTCACCGCGCTCGATCAGTTGCTCTCTCGCTACCCGCAACTCGATCCCAATCGCGTTGCCATCTGGGGATGGTCTAACGGCGGATCGATGACCCTCTATGCGATGACGCACTCCGACCGTTTCCGCGCTGGCGTCGCCGTCGCTCCCGTCACCAACGCTCTCAACTACGACTCCATCTACATGGAGCGCTATCTCGGATTGCCGAAAGAAGTTAAAACCGGCTACGACGATTCTGACGTGTCCAAGGCCGCCGGCAACCTGCACGGAGCACTCCTGCTTGTCCATGGTACCGGCGACGACAATGTGCATTTTTCCAACAGCGCGCAGATGGTCGATGCTCTGATCAAGGCCGGCAAACAGTTCCAGTTCATGATCTATCCCAACAAGACGCACGGCATCGCCGGGCGCGACGCCCGCGTGCATCTGTT